>NZ_JBKQXN010000351.1:0-2193 GCF_046762905.1 Yoonia sp. R2-816
GTCAGCCCAGACCAAATGGCGGAAGCTCGACGGCGCAAACCGCATGCCCGAGATCATCGAAGGGATTGCATTCAAAGACGGGATCAAACAACTTAACCATGCCGCCTAATCACGCCGTCACCAACTTTCGGGCATAGCTCTATGGGCTCTCTTGATACCTTCTCCACGTTGTACATGAAGGGCCCTACTGTCGTTAGCGTAGAGTTCTGCCCCGTCCGGCATTCGACCCCTTATGGCATGCAGATGAATAGAGCAATTCTATCAAAGCATTGCTTATTTGTATTATATTTCGGTAACCAACCCTGATTAATTGTCTTATAGGCGCAACTTGCCCCCAGGCGTTCCCTTATCCCTATCAGAGAGAGTCTGGGGGCTTTTTCATGTGATCTGCTGTTGGCTTGGACAAGCACACTCGTTGGAGATGAGTATTGGCGACTACAATTCCCGCTTTTTCAACTTTTCCCTCACACGAGTCTTTCAGAATGACATACGCGTACTTGGGCGGCCAGCTCGCCCTTCTGTCGCGCTATGTTTCGGTTTGGGGTGGTCGTTTGACCACGTTCAAAGATCAGATGGCGGACATTACGCCAAGCCTTTCGGTGATGGCATCAGCCACGGTGCAGGGGAGAAATGCAGTGCGTAGCGCAGAGCAGGGCCATGGGTTCATAACAAATGTGACGGACCCATGGCCGTCTATGCAGCGTTCAGCGGAGCTACAGCGCGCCTATGTAGAGAAGGGCTGTTAACGGTGCAGGGTCCTTTTGAAGTGCCGTCCGCCGGGCGGGTGCTCGTATCGAAGCACGCCTCCAATTGGCTCAAGAGCTCTGTAGCGGAGTTGATCACGAAGGATCCAGTCACGGCAAAACAGGAAGCATTCTGGCTTTACATGATCATGAAGCAAAGAACGCAGGCTACAGACCTGGAGTTGGGGCAGCAGATTGATCGACCGTTTTAAAGCGGCCTCAACCGCTGGCGCATTGATTGATAAGACGCATGATTAACAGAATGGGCAGGAGGGAGCGATTTGGGCTGCGGTGACGTAGATATCAAACCATTTTCACCCGAAGATTCTGAATTGTTGGCGAAAGAGCGCGCCGATCTTTGGGCACAAGCGTATGGCTTCGAAGACGCTGAAGACATGAAGCACGAAGGCGAAAGAATGGAACGAGAGTACCGTGCGCAGATGGTGGAAAAACAGGAGCGATGATGCTGAAGAGGCTGCTACACCTTCGATACTTATTGGCTATGGTGTAAAATTCAGACTTGATCTGACGGACACTCAGCTTGCAGTGCTGAGCTGAGGAGGTCTTGGGCACTGTCCGATTGGTCGTGCGTTTTGATGGTCTTCTCGACGGCAATGTGTAGCGTTACGCGGAAGGTCTGCATAGGCGTTTTGCCATAGCAGTATCTTCCCGAGTGTGGCCGCTGCTCGTTGTACTTGGCCAGCCAGGCGTCCAGTTCGGTCTGCAATTCTTCCACTGTTCGATACAGTTTCTTGCGGAACGCGATGTCGTAGAACTCGTCTTTGATGGTCCGATGGAAGCGTTCACAGATGCCGTTCGTCTGGCGCATCCAGAGCGTCTTCGGATGCTGGGCCTGTTAAGGATCGAGGGTCCAGCAACAGCAACAGGGCTTGCAGACCGTCTGGGCTTCAATTTCGGAGCGACAAGTTACCATCTAAGGCAACTCGCCAAGCATGGTTTCATCGCGGAAGCAGATGATCTTGGCACCAAACGGGAACGCTGGTGGCGGGCCAAGCATGACACGACATCTTTTGACGTTTCAGATCAATCGGGCGACCCCGGGCATTGTCATCAAACGGTGGCAAACCGGATCGTTCTGGGCAAGCTGGCGTACCTGCTTCTCAAGGGCAGCCAGCTCCTGCCGCAGCGTTGCCCTGGCGGGTAGCATTGGTTCTGTTGCGGTCTCCAGCATGAAGTTGCCTTCCGCCAATTCGCGGATCGTAGATGCTGCCTGCATCGGAAAGGAGGTGATAAGATGACAAGAGTTGCATTGGATCAGCGTAAGCGCGAAGCCTATGCGCTGATCAGGAAGATACCGTAATGGGCCCGGCGCTGAGTCGCAGACATTTTTCCTTGTCTGAGTGAAGCAATTTCGGTGTCGTTGCCCTTGATACGCTTGGTGCGTGTCTGCGGGGTCTTGCCGAGAAGCGCGCCCCAATTCCTGAGAATA
>NZ_JBKQXN010000352.1:0-247461 GCF_046762905.1 Yoonia sp. R2-816
TCAACACGGATCTGACAAACTCATGTCGCGATCTCCGTCCAGCATCCCTCCAAACGAGGACAGAACAATGAAATTTCTACAAACACTCACACTCGCCGCGCTTGCAGCGTTTCCGGCCCAACTCATCGCGCAATGCGATCAAGGGGAACAAAAGCTGATCTTCAGCATTATCACATCGCTGCAAGGCCATCCCAAGGGCGAAGCTGCACTGGCCTATGCCGAGCAGGTCAACACGCAGCTTGATGGTCGCTACTGTATTGAGGTCGTTGGTAATAGCGAACTTTACGCCGATGATGAAAAGCTGTGGCAGGCGATGTTGGATGGTGAAGTGCATTTTGCAGCGCCCAGCCCCACCAAGATGACCCAGTTTGCCAACAAGCTGGCGCTGTTTGACCTTCCATTTCTGTTTGACGGCCCGCTGCACGCGCTTGAGTTCCTTAGCTCTGATGCCACCGAGGAAATCTATGAGCAGCTGGAAGATGATGGTTTCTATGGCATGACCTTCTGGTCGAACGGCATGCGCCACTTCTCGGCCACACGCCCGATGCGATTGCCACGCGATGCCGATGGATTGACTTTCCGTGTCCAATCCTCATCGCCGATCATGGCGGCAATGTTAGAAACGATGGGTGTCACCCCACGCAAGATGGCTTTTGCTGACGTACTTGGCGGCCTTCAATCGGGCGAGGTTCAAGGGCAGGAAAACACCTTCTCGAATATCGACTCCAAAGGTTTCTACACCGCCCAGGCCGCGACCACTGAGACCAGTCATCATTATCTGGGATACCTCGTGTTCACAACAACATCGTTCCTCGACGGTCTTGATCCGGAGACTCGCAATATCTTTATCGACACGATGAAACTTGTATCGCACGAACGGAACCGATTTGCCTTTGAGTTGAACCAGATCAGCCGTCAGAACATCATCGAGGATGACGGTATCGTCATCAGTCTGACGGATGAGGAGCGGCAAGCCTGGCGCGATGCGTTCGAGCCGATCTTTGATGAATTCAAACCGGCCATTGGCGAAAGTTTTGTTGATCGTGCGCTTGAGATCAACGCGAACGCCAACCCTTTCGATTAACCCAACCCGAACGCAAACCTACCCACTCACCTACCAAAGAAACGGGCCCTTCATGGGGCCCGTTTTGCCTTGCACGTACTTGGTGTTACGCAAGGGTCAGGTTGGGGCGTTGCCTGAGTCTCGCATACCTACCCGGTGCTTGCCGCAAGCTCATCGTCTAGCGCGCTCGCAAAAAACCCCTGAAATGCTGATACGACATCCGCGGATTTCTCTTCCGCGAGGTAGTGCCCACCATCTATGGGCCAACCGCGGACATCTTCTGCTCTTTCGCGCCACAGCGCCAGACAGTCGAAATGTTTTTCAATTGCCCCGTGCCTCCCCCACAATGCGAGCACGGGCATCCTGAGACGTTTCGTATCCATGTCATCATGCGCCTGGTCGATCGTGATCGCGGCCCGATAGTCCTCGCAAGAGGCGTGGATAACCGCGGGATCGCGAAAGTAGGTCAGATATTCATCAAGCGCTTGGCGGACAAAAGGTTGCAGCCCCGCCGACCCTGAACCGCATTTTTTGAGCCAATAGTAGTCGCTTGTCCCTTGGATCAGTGTTTCTGGAAACGGATAGGCCTGGGTCAGCCAGTACCAGTGCCAGTATGTCTGGGCGAATTCACTGTCGCCATCTCGGTACATTTCGCGTGTCGGCGCAATATCTAATGAAGCCAGCGCAATCACCCGCTCGGGATGATCGGCCGCAAGTCGATGCGCGACGCGCGCGCCTCGGTCATGCGCCCCTATGAAAAACCGTGAATGGCCAAGCGCATCCATTACCTCAACCATGTCAATGGCGGTTGACCGCTTGGAATATGGCGCATGATCTGCGTCCGTCTTTGGCTTGTGCGACCTGCCATAACCACGCAGATCGGCACAAATAACTGTGTAGTTCTGCGCCAATTGCGGGGCCACCTTGTGCCACATTGCAGAGGTTTGTGGATACCCGTGTAGCAGGAGAACCGCAGGGCCCTTGCCAGCTATCCTGCAAAATACCCGCCCTGCATGTACATCAATGAACTCTTCGCGAAATCCATCAAAGAAGCAATCGGCGACAAGTGCTTCGGATAATGCGGTCGTAAAATTCAAACCCATGGCCATCTCGTCTGCAGAAAGTTTCGACGAACCATAGTCGAGATCAATTTCGAGATTAATGTAGAAATACATATAAATGCTTTCCGCTCAATTATTCGGTGCTGGTGGCCCTAGAAAAGTGCAACGATCAGGGAGGAAACATCATGAAAAACATTACAAGACGCCATTTTGGCAAGGGCGCGCTTGGGCTCGGCCTGACGGCTGCCGCGCTTGGAGCACCGTCTATCCTGCGCGCAAATACTTATCCAAGTCGCGCGATCAATTACATAATTCCGTTCAATCCCGGTGGCGAAAGCGATGTGACCGCTCGGTTCCAGCAACCGTTCTTCGAAGAGATCACCGGCCAAAGCGTTGTGATCCAATCCAAGCCGGGTGCCGGCGGCGCAACGGCTTGGGCGCAGTTGAATGGGTTTGACCCCGATGGTCACACGATCATGAACACAATCGTACCACACACCGTTTTGCAGCCAGCCATGAAAGACGTGGGATATCAGACCGCTGACATCAACAATGTCTTCTTCTTCCACTATACGCCCGACGCGATTGTCGTGAAGGCAGACAGCCCCTATCAGACGTTACAGGACCTGATTGATGACGCGTCGGCTAACCCTGGCACTGTGACCTTCGGCGGCTCTGGCACCAACACAGCCAACCATCTGGCATCGCAGATTTTTATGGATATGACAGGCGCTATCACAACCTACATTCCATTCCGCGGGTCAGCCCCGGCAATGACGGCTGTGCTGGGTGGGCAAATCGCCGCCGCGATGAGCTATACGACCCAAGGCGTCAAGGCCGGCGAACGGGTGCGCACGCTTGCGGTTGCCACGAATGAACGGGTTGCGGCTTTGCCTGATGCGCCAACGTTCAAAGAATTGGGTTATGATCACGTCGGCGGGGCCTATCGCGGCGTCGCCGTGCCCGCTGGAACGCCGCAGGACATTCAGCAGCGCCTGTCCGACATCCTGCAACAGATCAATGCGAACCCTGACTTCCAGGCGCAGATGACCGCCGCCGGGTACGAAGTGATTGACGTTCCTCTGGGTGACGTGCCCGGTTTCATTGAAGAGCGCAGGGCCGCGTACGCCCCTGCGATCGAACGCCTGAAATCGGCATAACGCCCATTCCCCCGCGCGGAACAGCCGCATCGCGTGGGGGGACCCGTTTCCCAAGAGGTTCATATGATCGACGCCCTATTGTCGGCGGCAACGCCCTTTAACCTGATGCTGGCCTTGATCGGTGTCGTGCTTGGAACAGTTATCGGTGCCTTGCCGGGGCTGTCTGCGACAATGGCCGTGGCTGTTCTGGTGCCGTTTACATTCACCATGGACCCTGCATCAGGGCTGATCGCCCTGGGCGCGGTCTATACCGGGGCGATTTATGGCGGAGCCTATGCCTCCATTCTTGTGAACACCCCCGGCACGCCTGCTGCGATTGCAACTGCCCTTGATGGTTTCCCGATGGCCAAGCGCGGTGATGGTGATCTGGCTGTAACGATTTCTTGTTTTGCTTCTGCCTTTGGCGGGTTGGTTGGCGCGCTTGCGCTGCTGATCGTGGCTCCACCGCTTGCGACAATTGCGCTGAAGTTTGGACCGGTCGAATATTTCTGGCTTGCGATCTTTGGGTTGTCGCTGATTGCGGTACTGTCGAAGGGGGCAACGTTGAAGGGATTGATTGGCGGCTTCCTTGGCCTTGGCCTGTCGACCATCGGCTCAGCCGTTGTGGGCGGTGATGTCCGCTATACCTTCGGCAATCCCGTCATGCTGGGTGGCATCCACATTATCCCTGCGCTGATTGGCCTGTATTGCGTGCCGGTTCTGCTGAACATGGTCGCGACGCAAGACCCGCATATCGAGCGTGCTGCAGGCGGCAAGGGTGCCCGCGTGGGTGAGGCCTTGGGCCTGATGTGGCGGTCCAAGTTCAACCTCGTCCGCAGCTCTGTGATCGGGACAGTTGTTGGTAT
The DNA here is from genome assembly GCF_046762905.1 of Yoonia sp. R2-816. NCBI lineage: Bacteria > Pseudomonadati > Pseudomonadota > Alphaproteobacteria > Rhodobacterales > Paracoccaceae > Yoonia > Yoonia sp. R2-816. The sequence continues at coordinate 4,130 of NZ_JBKQXN010000352.1, forward strand.
TTTGCCTGCCGCTGGAGGTGCTGTTGCAGGTCTGGTCGCCTATTCAGAGGCGCAGCGAACATCAAAGCAACCCAATGAATTCGGCAAAGGGGCTGTTGACGGCGTAATCGCGTCAGAATCCGCTAATTCCGCTACGGTCGGGGGCGGTTTTGTTCCGACACTGGTTTTGGGCATCCCCGGCACGCCCCCTGACGCTATCATTCTGGGCGCTCTGATGGTGCAGGGAATCCGCGTTGGTCCGCAGCTTTTTGCTGAACAGGCTTCAACCGTTTATACGTTCATCTTCGGGCTGCTGTTTGCGACAATCCTGATGATCCCGGTGGGTCTGCTGATCGGGCGCACGGCGTTTCGGACGATCTCCTCCATCCCCAAGGCAGTGCTGGCCCCGGCCATTGGTGTTTTGATCATGATTGGTTCTTTTGCAGTGGAACAGAACGCCACCCATGTCGTGATGATGGTGGCACTTGGCGCTTTTGCCTGGGTCGCGCTAAAATACGGGTTCGAGGCATCGCCAATTGTGTTGGGCCTGATCCTTGGGCCGATTGCCGAGCAGGGCTTTGTCCAAGGCTATCTGATCGGCAATGCTGCGGGCAATATCTGGGGCGAATTCTTTACTCGTCCAATTTCCATCGCAATCATCGCTTTCACCATGCTGACCTTGCTTTGGCCGGTGTGGACCGGTCGTAAGGGCCGCGCGCTAAAGGGGGCCCTGCAAAATGAATAGGGTCCTGCACCGAGATCTGATCCCAGCAATCGGCCTGTTCATCTTCGGCAGCTACGCCCTGTGGGAAGCACGTGAAATGTCAGTTTTCGGCGCGATCTTTCCGCAGCTTGCCGGTGGGGGTCTGGTATTGGGTGCGCTGACACTGGCCCTGCGCGCCGTGGTCTTAGCCCCCGTGACAACACCTGCCAAAGGCACGCTGCTGCGTCCGATCCTGATGCTGGTGAGCCTGTTTGGTTGGTCCGTACTGCTCCCGGTTTTGGGATTCATCCCAACCTCGCTGATCGGCGCGGGCCTGTGCATGTTGATCGCGCAGCAAACCAAGGTCCCGCCAAAGACACTGGCATTGCAGTTTGTGGGGCTCGTGGGGCTGGTGCTGCTGATGGCGATGATCTTTGGTCAACTTCTTAACGTTCCATTACCCTAAGGCTGTCATGTCCCTCACACTTTATGAAAAGCTGGTGCACCAGCATATGGTTGCCGAAATCGACGCGGAACATGTTCTGCTTTACGTCGATTTCCATATCATGAACGAATACACCAGCCCGCAAGCCTTTGCCGGGCTACATGCCGCAGGGCGATCGGTCCGACGCCCGGAGGCGCATCTTGCCGTTGTCGACCATGTGAATCCGACACAGTCCATCAGATCGCTGCACGAAATCGCGGATGCTGGGGGACGCCTGCAGATTGAGACACTGACGCAAAACTGTAGTCGCCATGGCATTCAGTTGTTTGACCTTTTCGATCCCAGACAGGGGATCGAGCATGTGGTCGTGCCTGAAAACGGGTTTGCCTGGCCCGGCATGGTCATCGCTTGTGGCGACAGCCACACCACGACCTATGGTGCCTTTGGTGCCTTGGCATTTGGCATCGGCACGTCCGAGATCGAACATGTTCTGGCAACACAGACACTAGTCTACAAAACGCTGAAACCGATGCTGGTAGTGGTTGATGGCGTATTGCCTTTTGGGGTGACGGCCAAGGACATCGTGATGGCCTTCGTGGCAGATGTCGGTGCGGCGGGCGCTTCTGGCTATGCGGTGGAGTTTACGGGAACAACGGTCAGCGCGCTCAGTGTGGAAGCGCGCATGACATTGTGCAACATGGCTGTTGAGGCTGGCGCGCGGGCGGCTGTGATAGCACCGGATCGACAGGTGTTTGACTACCTAGCAGATCGACCACATGCGCCAAAACCGGGAGATTTGGAGGCCGCTAAGGCCCATTGGCGCAGCTTGCAATCGGACCCTGATGCCCAGTTCGCCCGTATCGTTCAGCTGAACGCGGCAGATATTGCACCATTAGTCACATGGGGGACCAGCCCTGATCAATCCGCTCCGATCACGTCGGTTGTTCCAGAACCTGCGAGCGAAGCACATGAACGTGCGCTTGCCTATATGGGGCTGTCAGCGGGCCAAAACCTGACAGATATCCGCATTGACAGGGCCTTCATCGGATCATGTACCAACGCTCGGATCGAGGATTTGCGCAAGGCGGCCCGCATCTTGGATGGGCGTAAGGTCGCTGATGGTGTGACGGCCATTGTTGTGCCCGGATCGAAACAGGTTCGCAGGGCTGCAGAGGCCGAAGGACTGGATCAAGTATTTCGACAGGCAGGTTTCGAATGGCGTGGCTCAGGATGTTCGATGTGTCTTGCGATGAATGACGATGTCGCCGTTGATGGGGAACGCTGCGCCTCATCCACCAACCGCAACTTTGAAGGGCGTCAGGGCCGCGGCGCGCGCACCCATTTAATGAGCCCGGAAATGGTCGCTGCGGCAGCCCTGATTGGCAAACTGTCGGATGTGCGTGAGATCATGGAGGCCGCCGTATGACGCCCTTTACCACCGTCACTGGCATTGCGGCACCCTTGCCGACACCCAATATCGACACCGATGTGATCATGCCAAAACAGTTCCTCAAACGGATCGACCGAGAGGGTTTGGCGATTGGTGCGTTTCACGATCTTCGCTTTGACGCAACAGGCGTGGAAAGGCCTGAATTCATCCTGAACCAGCATCCCTATCGCGCTGCGAAGTTTCTGATCTGTGGCGATAACTTTGGCTGCGGCTCCAGCCGTGAATACGCGGTGTGGGGCCTTTTACAGCTTGGTATTCGCGCCATTATCGCCCCCTCGATTGCCGGCATTTTCTTTGGCAATTGTGAGAAGAATGGTTTGTTGGCGATCACTCTGCCAAAGTCTGACGTCGCACTTCTTTTATCCCGTGCGGTGGGGCGTGACACTTGCACCATGGAAATCAATCTCAAAGCAGAAATGATCAAAGCAGACGGTTTGGCCATGCCGTTCAAGATCAATCAGAACCGCAAGCAACTGCTGCTAACCGGTGCAGACCATATCCAACGCACCTTGGATATGTCTCCCCAAATCCAAACCTATGAAAAAGATCAACACAGGACCCTACCGTGGTTTTGGAACCGACCGTCTGCGTGATCGACCAACCCGCATCAAAGAAAGATCAAACACATGTCCAAGACATATAGAATTGCCAGCATACCTGGCGACGGGATCGGGAAAGAGGTCCTGCCCTATGGGCAAGCCGTCGCTGATCGTGCTGCCCGGAAACATGGTTTTTCCATTGAATGGACCCCATTTGACTGGTCGTGCGAACGATATCTTGAAACCGGGCAGATGATGCCCGACGACGGCATTGCGCAGCTCAAGGCCTTTGACGCAATTTACCTTGGTGCTGTCGGGTGGCCAACCGTACCTGATCATGTGTCCTTGTGGGGCCTTCTTTTGCCTATCCGGCGAGAGATGAACCAATACGTCAATATGCGTCATGTGCGATTGCTTGACGGCATCACATCACCGCTTGCCGGGCGCAAACCAGACGATATAGATTTTGTCGTCGTGCGGGAAAACGTGGAAGGCGAATATTCCGACATTGGCGGACGCATGAACCGGGGCACCCCTGACGAAATGGCATTTCAAGAGGCCGTGTTTACCCGCAAGGGCACAGACCGCATCATGCGATACGCGTTTGAGCTGGCCCAGAAACGCGCCCGCAAACACGTCACATCAGCCACCAAATCCAACGGTATCAAGCATTCCATGCCATTCTGGGACGAACGCTTTGCAGAGATGTCAAAGGCCTATCCAGAGGTCAGCACGGATCAATTTCACATAGACATCCTGACCGCCCATTTTGTCCGTAATCCCGACTGGTTTGATGTGGTCGTCGCCTCCAATCTGTTTGGTGACATTCTATCAGACCTCGGCCCTGCGATTGCAGGGTCGGTCGGTATTGCCCCGTCAGCCAACATCAATCCAGAACGCGAGTTTCCATCGATGTTCGAACCTGTGCATGGATCTGCACCTGATATTGCGGGAAAGGGTATTGCGAACCCAATCGCTGCGATCTGGACCGTGGCAACGATGCTGCAGCATCTGTGCGAAGAAGGCGCAGCTGACGATGTCGAAGGCGCCATGCAACAAACTCTCTTGCGCAGTGGCAGCAAGACCGCAGACTTGGGCGGAACAGCCAAGACAAAAGACTGCGCAGAGGCTGTGTTGAGAAAAATGCAATAGAACGCGTTCAGTTTAGCAAATACCGCTATTTGGACCCATAGGCGCTGACGCCAGACAATTAAAATGGTGAGCCGTGATGGGTTCGAACCATCGACCTACTGATTAAAAGTCAGTTGCTCTACCAACTGAGCTAACGGCCCACGTGAGGGGCTACTTAGAAAGCCGTTGCGTTCCGGTCAACCCCCAAATGCCCTGATCTCTGGATAAGTCCCAAGGCTTTGTCTATATGCCCGCTATGGCCACTGATGACGCGACATATCTGCCCTTCATGAAGATGCATGGGCTCGGCAATGACTTTGTTGTTGTGGACGAACGGGGAATCGTTCCGCGTGTCGCTGCGGCTGTTGCCCTGGCGATGGCGGACCGGCATCGTGGTGTGGGCTTTGACCAGTTGGCCGTTTTGTCGGACACTGACGATGCCGATGTTCATCTGACATTCTGGAACAGCGATGGGTCGCAATCAGCCGCCTGCGGCAACGCCACCCGTTGCATCGCAAACTACCTGATGGAGAACGGCGGCAAGGACAGTTTGCGGATAGCCACAGCACGCGGCATTCTGGAGGCGCGCAGCACCGAGAACGGGCAAACTTCCGTCAATATGGGCCAGCCGCAGCTGGAGTGGGATGCGGTGCCGCTGGCGCGCGCGATGGATACTCTCGAATTGCCGATAGACGGCGCGCCAACGGCCACTGGCATGGGTAATCCGCACTGCACCTTCTTCGTTGAAGACGCGGAGGCCATTGATCTGACTACCCGTGGCGCCGCGATGGAGCATCACCGCCTGTTTCCCCAGCGAACCAATGTGCAATTCGCCAGCTTGCTTGCAGATAATCACCTGCGGATGCGTGTATGGGAGCGTGGGGTTGGTGTCACACTTGCCTCTGGCTCTTCTTCCTGTGCGACGGCTGTCGCTGCGGCCCGGCGTGGTCTGACCGGGCGGGATGTAACGATCACCCTGGACGGTGGTGATTTGCAGATCAGTTGGCGCGATGATGGTGTCTGGATGACCGGCCCCACTGCCCATGTATTTGACGGCCAATGGCGGCTCTGATGGATCGCAAAGCCCCCCTTTTTTCCAATCATGGCTGCCGGTTGAATGCCTATGAAACAGAGGCGATGAAAGAACTCGCCACTGCCTCCGGTGTTGAGAATGCGGTGATCGTGAATACCTGCGCTGTGACTGCAGAGGCCGTGCGCAAGGCCCGGCAGGATATCCGCAAGCTGCGCCGCGATAATCCGCATGCCAAGCTGATTGTCACCGGTTGCGCGGCCCAGACAGAACCAGACACTTTTGCCACTATGGCCGAGGTCGATGTTGTCCTAGGTAATACCGAAAAGATGGACCCGGCCACATGGCGGGGTATGGCCCCCGACCTGATCGGCCAGACCGAACCGGTGCGGGTGGATGACATCATGTCGGTCACCGAAACGGCTGGACACCTGATTGACGGGTTTGGCACGCGCAGCCGCGCTTATGTGCAGGTCCAGAACGGATGTGATCATCGCTGCACGTTTTGTATCATTCCGTATGGGCGGGGCAATTCCCGGTCTGTCCCTGCGGGGGTTGTCGTGGACCAGATCAAGCGATTGGTCGATCGTGGATACAATGAGGTTGTGCTGACCGGTGTCGACCTGACAAGTTGGGGGGCTGATCTGCCCGCCGCGCCCAAGCTGGGTGACCTGGTGATGCGCATCTTGCGCTTGGTGCCGGATTTGCCGCGGCTGCGCATCAGCTCCATCGACAGCATCGAAGTTGATGACAACCTGATGCAGGCGATTGCGGCCGAACCCCGGCTGATGCCGCATTTGCACCTGTCGCTGCAACATGGAGATGACCTGATCCTGAAGCGGATGAAGCGCCGCCATCTGCGCGACGATGCCGTCCGGTTCTGCGAAGAGGCCCGGCGCTTGCGTCCGGACATGACATTTGGCGCCGATATCATTGCGGGTTTCCCGACCGAGACGGATGAGATGTTCGCGAATTCGCTGGCATTGGTCGATGATTGCCATCTGACGTGGCTTCACGTCTTTCCCTATTCACCCCGTCCCGGCACGCCAGCGGCCCGAATGCCGCAAATAAATGGCAAGACAATCAAAGCGCGCGCCGCCGCGCTACGAGGTGCCGGCGACGCCCGGGTCACCACGCATCTGAACGCTCAGATTGGCAAGGTTCATGAGGTATTGATGGAAAGCCCCCGGATGGGACGGACGGCACAATTTACCGAAGTCCGCTTTGCCAGTGATCAGCCGGAAAGTCAGATTGTGCACGCGACCATCACCGGGGTTGCGGGCCAACAGTTGACGGCCTGAGCATGACGGACCTCCCGATCCTGTGGTCGTTCCGGCGTTGCCCCTATGCCATGCGGGCGCGTCTTGCCATCCGATCCAGTGGGATTCAGGTGGCCCTTCGGGAAATCCTGCTGCGGGATAAACCAGCCCAGTTTCTTGCAACATCGCCAAAGGCGACAGTGCCGGTACTGGATACTGACCAGGAGGTTCTGGAAGAAAGCCGCGATATCATGATCTGGGCCTTGTCCCGCAGTGATCCTGACGGCTGGCTGGACATGCCGCCCGAGGGTCACACCCTGATTGATATGTGCGACGGCCCTTTCAAAACGGCGCTGGATCACACCAAGTATGCGGTTCGGTTTCCCGATCTGGATGAAGCGGAGGAACGGGAAAAGGCCTTGACCTTCCTTCGGACGCTGAATGATCGTCTGAGCGATACGCGCTTTTTGATGGGCCCGCGCCGTACACTTGCTGACATGGCGATCCTTCCGTTTGTGCGGCAGTTTGCGAATACGGATCGTGCCTGGTTTGACGGCTGCGGGCTTGGCCCTCTGACGGCTTGGCTCGACGATTTTCTGGAATCGGATGCGTTTGCTGCCATCATGCCCAAATACCCGCCTTGGCAAGAGGGGCAGGATGGGGTCTTGTTTCCTGCGTAACACCGGAAAAGGAACTGACCAATGCAATTGCTGATCTCGCCCGCTTCCCCATTTGTGCGCAAGGTGCGCGTTCTGATCCGCGAGGCTGATCTGCTATCGCAAGTGGAAGAGGTCGATGTATCGACAACACCGATGGCCAGCGACCCAAAGGTTATCGCGGCCAACCCTTTGGGCAAGATACCGGCATTGATCCGTGATGACGGTCCTGCGATCTATGACAGCCGGGTGATCACCCGGTTTCTAGATGATCGTGCTGGCGCCGGGCTTTATCCGCAAAGCGGTCTATGGGAAATCCTGACGCTTGAGGCGACCGCGGATGCGATCATGGATGCCGCCGTCAGCATGGCCTACGAGGTCAGATTGCGCCCCGATACGCAACAATCACCTGATTGGATAGAGGCGCAGTGGGGCAAGGTCGAACGCGGCGTCGCGGCGGTGAACAACCGCTGGATGAGCCATTTGTCCGGCAAGCTGAATATCGGCCAGATCGGGATGGCCTGCGCTCTGTCTTATCTTGATCTGCGCCATGATGCGCGCGGCTGGCGATCTGACAACACGGCACTTGCGGATTGGCATGCAGAATTCAGCACGCGCGACAGCATGGTCACGACGAAGCCCGAGGTTTAGAAGTTAAAGCTGACGCCGAGGTTAACGGCGTTGGTAATGATGTCGGTTTCCAGCGTGCCACCGGTATCAAGATCGGCTGTATTTGATGAAAAAGTACCCTTGTATTCGCCAAAAACCGACCACTGGTCGTTGATCGGGTAGGTGGCGCCGGCGATCCAGGTCGCCGCGGGGCCGGTCAGCTGATATCCAAATGTCTCGGACGTGCCACTTGTCACCTCGACATGGGGCAGCGAAACACCCAGTCCACCACCGACATAAGGGGTTACCTCACCAAACGCACCAGACCAGCGTCGGTAGGCGTTAACCGTGAGGGTGTTCAGACCGTCGGTGAATTCCAATACCTCATAGCCAGCCGGCAACTCGTCATTCTTGGGGTAGACCTTGTTATGTGTAAAGTCCAAACCATAGCCAAATGTATCGGACTGCCAGCGCGTCGCGCGGATACCGTAATATGGCGGTGCGCTGGACGACCGCCCCTCCCAGGCTTGCGAGAAATCGTCGTTGTCAATCTCGCTGTCGCCGCGAATCGCAATGTCAGAGGAGGGTGCAGACTGGATTCCGCCATAAAAGCTCAACTCAACCTCTGCGGTAGCAGCGGCTGGTGCGGCGATTAGGCATATGCTGGCAGCAATTGCGCGGATCATCAACGTTTCCCGACGTGAGTGGTCTTGAAATAAGAGTTAGGTCCGAGTGACCAGTCTGACAACAAAACATTAAGTGATCGCTAAGCATTACGAACAGCTTGTGTCAGCCCTGACACGAATCCAGCCCCAAAACAGGAAATTCGGCACCAAACCGGCAAAAACTGGCTCATACACACGACTTATGCGCCAATCGCTTGCGCATGATTCTTTCGCAACAGATCAGAATCGCCGATTTGGATTGATGGCATTTCTTTACGATGTCTTGGTGGATTTCGGTCATTGGTATAGACCATCCATGGATGCGCGCTAATGTCCGCTGGACTGATCATGTTTTGATGGCTAAACAGCGCCGGAATGGGCCGCCTGCTGTGTCGGTCTTTTGTCTTGTGGGGGCAATCGCCCTAAAAATATCGGAGAATCACCCCGTGTCACATACAGATGAACACTCGGGCACACGCCGGGATTTCCTATACTATGCAACTGCAGGTGCCGTGACAGTTGTTGCGGGTGCTGCGGTTTGGCCCCTTGTCAACCAGATGAACCCGTCTGCGGACGTGCTGGCGCTGGCCTCAATCCGTGTTGATATCAGCGCTGTTCAGCCCGGCACGCAGATTACGGTGCTGTGGCAGGGCAAGCCGGTTTTCATTCGGGCGCGCACGGAAGATGAGATTGCCGAGGCGCGGGCTGTTGATGTCGACTCGCTTCCTGATCCCGATGCTTACAATGAGAATCTGGGGGAAGTGCCGGCAACGGACGAAAACCGTGCATTGTCTGAAGATGGTGTGTGGCTGGTTCAGATGGGCGTTTGTACGCATCTGGGCTGTGTGCCATTGGGCGAAGATGGCGATTTTGGCGGTTGGTTCTGCCCTTGTCATGGATCGCATTATGATACGTCCGGTCGTATCCGCCGCGGTCCGGCACCCCGCAATCTTCCCATTCCTGTAGCGTCCTTCGTGGACGAAACAACAATTCAACTCGGTTAAGGAGAGAGCGCCATGGCTGGTATTCCTCACGACCATTACGAACCAACATCAAAGGGTGAAAAGTGGCTTCACTCGCGTCTGCCGATTGTCGGATTGCTGTATGATACACTGATGATCCCCACGCCCAAGAACCTGAACTGGATGTGGATCTGGGGTATCGTTCTGGTTTTCACGCTTGTTTTACAGATCGCTACCGGCGTTGTTCTGGTCATGCATTATGTGCCGCATGTCGATATGGCGTTCGCATCGGTCGAACATATCATGCGCAACGTGAATGGCGGCCATATGATCCGCTATTTCCACCAGAACGGCGCATCGCTGTTCTTTGTCGCTGTGTATGCCCACATGTTCCGGTCGCTTTATTACGGATCCTACAAGGCCCCGCGCGAGGTGACATGGATCATCGGGATGCTGATGTATCTGCTGATGATGGGCACGGCGTTCATGGGTTATGTGCTGCCCTGGGGTCAGATGTCGTTCCACGGGACTGCCGTGATTACCGGTCTTTTCGGGGCGATCCCGTTTGTTGGTGAATCAGTTCAGACCTGGTTGCTGGGCGCATCAGCTGTTGGTCAGCCGGCACTGAACCGCTTCTTTTCGCTGCACTATCTGCTGCCATTTGTTCTGTTGGGTCTGACGATTGTTCATGTGTGGGCGTTCCACACGACTGGCAACAACAACCCGACCGGCGTCGAAGTCCGCCGCACCAGCAAGGAAGACGCGCAGAAAGACACGCTGCCGTTCTGGCCCTATTTCGTGATCAAGGATCTGTTTGCCTTGGCGGTTATTCTGGCCATCTTCATGGCTGTTGTCGGGTTCATGCCCAACTATCTTGGCCACCCGGACAACTATATCCCTGCCAACCCGCTGGCCACACCTGCACATATTGTACCTGAGTGGTACTTCCTGCCATTCTACGCCATTCTGCGCGCGTTTACGGCCGATGTGTGGGTTGTTCAGATTGTTCAGTTCCTGAGCTTTGGCATCATCGACGCCAAATTCTTTGGGGTGCTGGCCATGTTCGGTGCTATCGCCGTGATGGCGCTGGCCCCATGGCTGGATACATCAACCGTGCGATCCGGTCGGTATCGCCCGATGTTCAAATGGTGGTTCTGGCTGCTGGTTGTCGACTTCATCGTGCTGATGTGGGTTGGTGCCCGCCCGGCAGAGTTCCCGTATGACTGGATCTCGCTGATCGCGTCCACCTACTGGTTCGCTTACTTCCTGATCATCCTGCCGCTGCTTGGTGTGATTGAGAAGCCGCTGACGCCGCCAGCAACTATCGAAGACGACTTCAACGCGCACTACGCGCCGAAAACCGGGGGCACAACAACCCTGGTCAAGCCGGCCGAGTGAGAAAGGATCCAAGACTGATGTTCCGCAAACTCACAATGACTGCTGCAACGGCCCTTGCCCTGACTTCAGGGCAGGCCATGGCGGCGGAAGTCGAAACGCATATCGAAGACTTTGCGTTTTCGTTCGAAGGCCCGTTTGGCAGCTATGACCAGATGCAACTTCAGCGCGGTCTGCAGGTCTATACCGAGATCTGCGCGGCCTGCCACGGGCTGGAATACGTCGCATTCCGCAACCTGTCTGACGAAGGTGGCCCCGGCTTGCCCGAAGATCAGATGCGGGCTTATGCCGAATTCTATGAGATCTTTGACCAGAGCCTGTTTGATGGCGAGGGTGACTTCCGCCCGGCAACACCAGCCGACAAGTTCCCCTCTTCCAGCTTGTCCAACGCCCCGGACCTTAGTCTGATGGCCAAGGCGCGGGCCGGTTTCCACGGCCCCGCGGGCACGGGGATCAACCAACTTGTTAAGGGTATGGGTGGCGCTGAATATATTGCGTCGCTGCTGACGGGCTATGAGGACGAACCTGAATGCGCGCTGGAAGGCGACCCGATGGACGGCTATTACAACGTTGCCTTTGCCGCCGGTGGTTTCCCTGACAGTTGCAAGGATGAGAACGGCAAGCACAAAGTACCGGGCAGCTGGATTGCCATGGCACCGCCGCTTTATGGTGACGATGTTGCATATGCCGACGGCCATGCAACAGACCTGCACCACGTCGCCGAGGATGTATCGGCATTCCTCATGTGGACGGCCGAGCCGAAGATGATGGCGCGCAAGCAAGCTGGTCTGACCGGTGTGATTTTCCTTACTGTCCTTTCAGTGCTGCTTTATCTGACGAACAAGCGTCTTTGGGCACCGCATAAGAAAAAAGACTGAGCTGTATTTGCTCAAGAATGCAAAGGCCCGCCAATTGGCGGGCCTTATTCATTACGGAGTCAACCTGATTGCCCCAAGTAGCTGGCCAAGGCGGGCGGCGGTGATGCAAACAGTTCTGTCGTTGGTACTGGCGCGGCGGCAATGCCATCAGCGACAAGCACCGTTTCGCCAGCCACCTGTTTGGCGTCTGCCGGATCATGCGTCACCATGATAACAGTCCGGCCTGCCTTCAGCAGCGTCTGCTGCACCAGGTCGAGCATTTCGTCTTTCAAGCCAGGGCCAAGCGCCGCAAAAGGTTCGTCCAGAAGGACGACGGGGCGATCGGCCAGCAAAACACGCGCCAGGGCGGCCCGGCTTTGCTGGCCACCTGAAAGTGCCGCCGGTCTACGGTCGCCCATCCCATTCAGACCGACCTGATCAAGAACCTGCATGACCTTGGTCTGCTCTTTCGACGACAGCGCGAGGCGCGGTTGCAAGGCAAGACCAGCATTTTGCGCAACAGTAAGATGTGGGAACAGATTGTTGTCCTGAAAGAGAATGCTGATTGGCCGCTCGCCTGGTGACAAATCAGTGATGTCGGCGCTCTCATACAATATGCGACCAGCGGAGGGCGCCAGAAATCCGGCAAGCACAGACAACAATGTTGATTTTCCCGCACCGGATGGACCGATTAGCGCGGTGATCGTTTCCTTGGTGAATGCAATGTCTGCGCGCAGTACAAAGTTCCCCTGTCTGATCTGGACATTTTCACAGTTGAGCATTGGCGCGGCCCCCTCGATCACACAGCCAGAACGCCAGCAGGCTGAGCGCCAGCAAGAGAAGCCCCGCGCTCGCCGCCGCCTCCATCCGGTAGGCGCCCATCAGTCGGTACATGGCGAGGGGCAATGTCTCTTGCGTTTCGCTGGCGAACAGAGCGATGACGCCGAGATCACCCATCGAGAGTGCTGCTGCAATACCCGCCCCGAAACCCAGTGGGCGGCGAATCCGCGGCAAAACCACAATCCAAAGCCACGCCCAAGGCCCCAGCCCAAGTGTGGCACCAAGCCGTTCGAAATCCTGTCTCACACTGGCAATCGCCGGCGCAATTGACCGCAATGCAAAAGGCAGCGCGAGTGTTGCATTGGCCAGCGCCGTCACGATCAAGGCGACCTTGGCCGGGTTAACATACGGATAGACCAACAGAAACGCGCCTGTGCCGACCACAAGTCCAGAAGCCGCAAGTGGCAACGCGCCAATTATTGTGACTGTCCGATTGGTCGATAGCCCCAGTGCTATAGCCATTGCGGTGCAAAGAATTGCGGACAGGCTCGCCACCGCTATTGATCGTAAGGCAGCCCACCAGATTGATATTGGCATATCAAATAGGCCGGGGATCCCGCGGACGATGATCATTCCAAGCGGTAGCAACAGAAATAGGGCCGCCAGAGCGATCACAATGCCGTCGGCAAACGGGGCGGGCAGGTTCCAGCGTTGCACAGTCCGATCCAGCCCGCCACTCAGCTGATCGTGTTGGCTGACCTGCCAGACGAGCAATGCAGCGGCAGTACACAGGGCAAACTGCACACTTGCCAGAAGGGCCGCACGCCCGAGATCAAAGTCGAATCGCAATGCCTGATAGATCGCGAGTTCGACCGTTGTGGCCCTTGGACCGCCGCCCAGCGTCAGTGCGACGGCAAAGCTGGTCAGGCAAATCAGGAATATGACCAGAAACGTCCCCGGTACGACCGATCGTAGCATGGGCCGCTCAAGTAACTGCCAGACCGGAGCATTCAATGTGGCCGCCAGCCGGAACCGCTCTGCCGGTACCGCCAGCCAGCCCTGTAGGATCAGACGTGTGGCAAGCGGCAGATTGAAAAAGACATGCGCCAACACGACGCCGTGGAAGCCGTAGATCGAGAATGTGGGCAGCCCGATCACGCCCAGCGCGGTATTCAGCACGCCACTCCGCCCAAAGATGGTCAGCAGCGCCATGACCGCCACGATCACTGGCAGCAGGAATGGTGCGCCCAGAAGCGTGATCAGCAAACCGCGCCCAGCAAATTGTCGCCTGGCCAGCGCACGGGCAACCGGGATGGCCAGAACCGTGCTGAACGCGGCCGACGCTAATGCTTGCAACACAGTGAAACGGATTGCAGCCCAATCAGCGACCGATATCCCATCGTCCCACTCTGCCCGCCACGCCACGGCGGCCAGAGTGCCAAGCGTCAGCGCGATGACGAGCGCTGACGCAGTAACCCCGGGCCACCGCGGTGCTATTGAGAAAGGGCGGAGCGCCATTCATCCAATGCCGCGTCGCGGGCGGCTGCCGCTTCTTCCGGCGACAACAGCAGTGCTTTCGTTGGGGTGAGCAACGTATCAAAACCATCAGGCAGCCCGTCAACGGGGGTCGCTGCTGGATACATCCAGTTTGTGGTTGGGATCACGTTTTGGAATGCATCGGTGACCATGAAGGCCATAAACTGGTCCGCCAATTCGGGCTGGTCAGTGCTCGCCAGCTTTCCGGCAACTTCGACTTGCAAATAGTGCCCTTCGTCAAAGCCCCAAGCGATCTTGCTGGCATCTTCTTCGGCGATCAGATGATAGGCGGGTGATGTGGTATAGGATAATACGGCGTCCGCCTCGCCATCCAGAAACAGACCATAGGCCTCTGACCAGCCGGGTGTCACTGTCACAATATTGTCGGCCAGATCGGCCCAAATGCTCTGGGCTTTATCGCCATAGGCAGTTTTGACCCACATCAGTAGCCCAAGGCCGGGCGTTGATGAACGCGGGTCCTGAATGACGATGCTGATGTCGCTATCGGCCAACGCCCGCAGTGATGTCGGTGCGGGTTCGCCTGCATTGCCCACAAATGCGAAGTAACCCCAGTCAAATGGCAGAAAGTTAGGGTCTTCCCATGCAATCGGCAGGCTCAGTTCCGCCTCGACGCCATGTGGCGCGAAAAGCCCTGTGTCCCGCGCAGCGGCAGTCAGATTGGTATCAAGCCCCAGAATGATATCGGCGTCGGTCCTTGGCCCTTCCAATTGCAGCCGGGCGAGCAGCGCAGCACCGTCGCCGGCGCCCACAAATTGCAGGTCGCAACCGCATACCTCTTCAAACGCGGTTTCAATCGCCGGACCCGGCCCCCATTCGCTGGTAAAACTGTCATATGTCAGGACCTGCAGCACCGGGGTCTCTGCCAATGCGCCAGAAGCACAAAGGGCGAGTCCCGCAACAGCTGGCAGATAGGTGGTCTTGTGCATCTTATCCTCCAAATGCGACGGGCGGATTTGGGGGTAAGCGAGAGTGCCATACCTTCCCTCCGCCGGTCTTAACCGGTTCAGGTTCAACGGGTCCGCTTACGCATCTCAGCCATCTCTGGCCCCCCGAGGTGTGCCCTAGCTAGGCTGGATCAGCGTCGGTGACAAGGGAAACCTCTTGAGCCTGATTGTCACGCCCGCTAGACCCGTGCGGACAGCAAAGGGGTATCCGATGTCGATCAACAGTTTCGGTCATCTGTTCCGGTTCACCACCTGGGGTGAAAGCCATGGACCGGCATTGGGGGCGACAGTTGATGGATGCCCGCCCGGCGTGCCGCTGGAACCCGCGATGATCCAGCAATGGTTGGACAAGCGCCGCCCCGGCCTGAACAAGAACACGACCCAGCGAAATGAACCCGATGCGGTTGAAATCATGTCCGGTGTGTTTGAGGACCGCACAACCGGCACGCCTATTCAGTTGATGATCCGCAATACTGATCAGCGTTCGAAAGATTATGGCGATATCGCTAATACGTTCCGCCCCGGCCATGCGGATATCACCTATCACCAGAAATACGGATTGCGCGATTATCGGGGCGGTGGCCGATCAAGTGCCCGCGAGACCGCATCACGCGTGGCAGCGGGCGGCGTGGCCCGCGAAGCTATCAAATCAATTGCGCCGGGGGTCGAGATCAGGGGTTATATGACCCAGATGGGCACCAAGCAGATCGACCGGGACCGCATGGACTGGGACCAGATTGACCAGAATGATTTCTTTTGCCCGGACGCGGCCGCGGCAGCTGAGTGGAACGATTATCTGGCTTGGTTGCGCAAGGATGACCACAATTCGGTTGGAGCCATTATCGAAGTTGTCGCACGTGGGGTGCCAGCGGGCATCGGCGCTCCGATCTATGCCAAGCTGGACACGGATCTGGCCGCTGCCATGATGTCGATCAACGCCGTCAAGGGTGTGGAGATTGGCGAAGGTATGGCCGCCGCCGCCCTGACGGGTCGCGACAATGCCGATGAGATCTATATGGGGAATGACGGTCAGCCTGCCTATGCGTCCAATCATGCGGGTGGTATATTGGGCGGTATCAGCACCGGGCAGGACATCGTCGTGCGCTTTGCGGTCAAGCCGACCTCTTCCATTCTTTCGCCACGCAAATCCATTCGTATGGACGGATCACAGACAGAGGTCATTACCAAGGGCCGCCATGATCCTTGTGTGGGCATTCGGGCGGTGCCGGTGGGCGAGGCGATGATGGCCTGTGTCATTCTTGATCATCTGCTGCTGGATCGTGGCCAGACGGGTGGGGTGCGCGGGATCATTGGTTAATCGGGTGCGCGATTCAAATCCTCTTGCCTAGCCAGCAGACCACACACTAGGAATATCGGTGTTGTGCGTTGTAACCACCTGATATGGTTTTTCGACGATAACGGGGGAATCATGCTGCAAACTTCTCGATATGTCCTGACCGCCTTGCTTTGTTTCAGCCTTGCTGGTTGCGGCATCCCGCGCGGCGCAGGTTTCCAGTCAGAGGTATTGGCGGCGTCGTCTGTCCAGCAAACTGAGACTGGCGTTGAGCAGGTTCGTGATTTTGCCGTTTTCGACGTTACCCGCGAAACATTGCCAACACTGCAGTCATGGCCGGACAAAGATGCGCGGCGTTATCGTTGGGTACCGGATAATCAGTCGGCGACGTCCCTGATCATCGCACCGGGCGACAAGATGCAGTTGACGGTCTGGGATGCATCGGAAAACTCTTTACTGTCCGGAACCGGGCAGCGCGTGACCCCGCTACAGGATATTGAAGTCAGTTCAAGTGGTCAGATCTTTGTGCCATATATCGGCGAATTGAAGGTGTCAGGCATGTCGCCCACGACCGCACGTGCGCGGATCGAAGAACAGCTGACGCAGACCATACCATCCGCACAGGTTCAGCTAATCGTGACCCCGGGACGCACAAATACGGCAAATGTTGTCAGCGGTGTCGGTGCCCCGGGTATCTATCCGTTGGAGTACCGCAATACCCGCTTGCTGGATCTTCTTTCGCTAGCTGGTGGTGTTCCACCTGATACGATCAACCCGCAGGTTCGCCTTGCGCGGGGCAATACCGTTTATGGCATCGCCTATGAGCGGCTGCTGGAGGATCCTCGACTGGACACGACCATTCGCGGTGGTGACCGTGTATATGTCGAACAAGAGGATCGCAGTTTCCTGTCATTGGGAGCTACCGGCACGCAAGCCATTCACCCGTTTCCCAAGGATCATGTGACGGCTCTTGATGCATTGGCCATTGTTGGCGGCGTGAACCCGGGCCGCGCTAACCCGCAGGGCATTTTGGTTCTACGTGAATATGATGTCAGCGATGTGCGCACTGACGGGGCCGGACCACCGCAGGAGCGTGTTGTTTTTACCCTTGATCTGACATCCGCTGATGGACTGTTTTCGGCAGCGCAATTTGCAATCCAGCCCAATGATCTTGTCTATGGTACCGAAAGTGCGCTCGGCCCTGCGTTTACGCTGGTGAACGTGTTCCGGACGATAACAACGATATCGAACTAGGTCATTAGAACAGATCGATATCCAGCGCGAGTGTGCTGTAATTCGTGACCCCATCGATATGCAGTACATTGCCATCGTTTAGATCAATCGTGGCACGAGTACCGTCGAACGAGCTATAGACCGCCAGCACATCCTGCGCAGAGGTCAACCCGGTCCATAACGATGCATCAAGTGTGATCTGATCCAGCCCTTGTGTGAAATCGGTGATCGTATCGGTTCCACCGTTGAATACAAACGTGTCGGCACCCGCGCCACCGGCAAGCAAGTCGTCGCCCGCATTACCCTCTAGTCGGTCATCGCCTGCGCCACCATAGAGCCGATCATCCCCGGCCCCGCCCCGTAGCAAATCCGATCCGGCACGACCCAGCAGAACGTCGGCACCGCCACCACCGGCAGCATTATCATCACCGGCGCCCGCAATGATGATATCCATGCCGTCACCGCCGATCAGATCGTCGTTGCCAGCGCTTCCTTCAATCAGCGCCGCATTGAAGGACGCCAAACCCGAACCACCCGTAAGTGCATCCCGCAAGCCCGAAAGACTGGTTGCCTTGACCACGGCGATCACACCCCCGTCATCCATTGAACCACCCGGTTCGTTGGCAGGACCGTCAGGGCCTGTCGGATTGGTATCGGGGGATGGTGTTGCCGGGCCGGGATATCCCGGCTCGATGGTTGTCGAGAACCGCATGCCATCCCCGATCAAATCGGCAGTTGTCAGTTCTCTGTAGTCGATGAAAGACCCGTCAGCGCCGCGCACGATAAGCAATTCATCCCCATAGGCGATATCCATGCCATAGGATTGAATGGTGAAGGTCAATTGACTGATATCGCGCAGCAATGACCACTGAGACAGATCGAGCTTGTCTTCACCCAAGGTGAAGTCTGTGATTGTGTCGACCACGCCATCGCGCGACAGAACAAACACATCCGCGTCGGCGCCGCCGGTCAGAGTGTCACTGCCATTGCCATCGCGCAGAATGTCGTCTCCTTGATCTGCCTCAATCAGATCATCGCCATCGTGGCCCTGTAGAATGTCATTGCCTATTGTTCCTGACAAAAGCCCGCCAGCCAGAATCGCTGTTGTTGTGACGCCCGTTGGTCCGCCGTCATAACGCAGTTGCGTTATCCCGGTTTCGCTGCTGCTGGCGACAAAGATGTCCAAACCGTCATCGCGACTGCGCGCGGCAATGGCGCTTATATTATCCAATCCCATATCGACCGTGTCCTCAATATGGGCGCGGGACAACAGGTATCCCCCCTCCAGCAGGACAAAGATGGAAACACCGTCATCTGCCCCGGCGGCGATGACGTAAGTCTGGCCGTTATGGTTGACGACCTCCAGCGCTGTGATTCCGGCAAACCGGGAATTCAGGCTGTCGAGCAGATGATCCCGCATGGTCAGACTGCCATCAATTCCGACCTGCATGACGCTGATGGTGCTGCTACCCGCAGCACCCAGCAACAGATAGGTGCTACCGCCAACCATTGCGGTTTGCATCACGCTCGGCGCACTGATCCACAGTCCCTCATCAGGATTGATATGGTCGCTGGTGCGGACCGAACCGTCGGGTGCCACGGCCCAACTTGTCACTGCGTTTTGGAGCGGGTTGGCCGTAAACAGGTAGTTTGTGCCACCAATATCGGCTTTTGCCACTGCGGCGATATTGCCGGCATGCCCAGTATCGGGGGTCAGGATGATGGCGTGATCAGTCAGCGCCCCAGTACTGTTGAAGGAGAGTTGCGCGATACCTGCATTGCCGGCCAATGCTCCAAAAACGGCCTGATCACCGCTCGCCAAATTGATCGTTGCGCCGTACTGAAAACCGCCAAAAATGGCAGGCAACGTGTCCAATGTATCATCGACCGCGAATGTACCATCAGATTGTAGAGTGAGCGTCTGCAGAACCCCCCCGGTTCCGCCGCCGGTCACCAACCCGGTTGCGACGCCCGGGCCAAACGCTGTCAGCGTGCTGGTACCGCCCGGCCTGTCGCCGCCGTCAAAGTTCAACGTGTCGATCAGCGCGATAGAACCGGTATCCATTTGCCAGCTTTGCAGGACCCCATCATAGCGTGTGGTGCTCAGAAGAACCGGATTGCCGTTGTTATAGACGACTTCTAGATCGGTGATCCGGGATCTTTCCAGATCAATCTCGGCGGTCGTATAGCTTACGAGATAGAATGATGACATGGATGGTCCCCCCCAGGACCGACAACCAATATGGCTTGATGTCAGGATGTCTTTTGGGGGCGACCTGCCGATGTCCGAATTGGGGCGCAGGCGTGAACCTTGACCGGCAATTGGCTCAATAACATCGTGTATTTTAGTCGATAGTAGAGGTTTCGACGTTGAAGCTGTGTCATCGTGCAGGCTAGAACGACATGCATCCAACAGACAGGAGCGTGCGATGCCGCCGAAATTCGGAACCAGTGGATTGCGGGGCCTCGTGACAGAGCTGACGGTGCAATGCGTGAACGATCACATCGCGGCCTTCATTGCATCATGTAATGTCGGGACTGGTTTGTATCTTGGCCATGACCTGCGCGATTCGTCCCCTGATATTGCCGGGATGGTTGCCACTGCGGCCCGGCAGCAAGGCGTTGCCGTGATCAAGTGCGGCGCAGTGCCCACGCCGGCACTGGCCCTTGCGGCCATGAGCGCTGGTGCCGGAGCCGTCATGGTCACCGGCAGCCATATACCGGCTGATCGTAACGGGTTGAAATTCTATACGCCGGACGGTGAGATCACGAAGGCCGACGAAAGCGCCATACTCGCCGATCTGGGTGCAGAAAGTACTGCTGTTGATGGCCCGGCGGTTGTCGCAAATGATACAGTCGCCGATGCCTACACGAACAGGTATCTGACCGCATTTGGTGCCGCCCTCGACGGTATGAAAATCGGCCTTTACGCTCATAGTGCTGTCGGTCGGGACATGATGGCAGGGTTGCTGACAAGATTGGGCGCGGAGGTGAGCGTGCTTGGCTCTTCGGATGTTTTCATTCCCGTTGACACCGAAGCTGTCGCGCCAGATGTGCGCCAGCAGCTCAAAAGCTGGGCCAGCTCTGCGGAGTTTGACGCAATTGTCTCGACCGATGCCGATGGTGACCGCCCGCTTGTGACGGATGCGCGTGGTCAGATCGTGCCAGGTGACGTGCTGGGCCAGATCGCCGCCGCGATGCTAAAGGCAGAGGTTGTGGTCACACCCATTTCGTCCAACACCGGGGTCGAGGCCGGCGTCAAGTTTGAAAAAGTGATCCGCACCAAGATTGGATCGCCTTATGTCATTGCCGAGATGGCCAAGACCACGTCACGTATCGTCGGCTATGAAGCGAACGGGGGATTTTTGCTTGGTTATGATGCAATGGGTCCGTCCGGCTCGCTACCCAAGCTAATCACCCGCGATGCGTTATTACCAATGTTGTGCTGTCTTTCCGCCGCGCGTGGGAAAGGCGTATCAGCAGTCGTTTCGCAAGAGGCACCGCGGTTTACGGCAGCGGACCGGTTACAGGACATCCCTACCGAACGTTCCGCTGCGCTTGTGGAAGCGCTGGCGAATGATGCAGAGAAGCGCGCGGATTTTCTGAAACAACTTTCAGGGAGCGAGTCGGATCATTCAACCTTGGATGGGTTGCGAATGACATTGAATGATGGGCGCATCGTGCATCTTCGACCTTCCGGGAATGCGCCTGAACTGCGTCTTTATGTAGAGGCGGAAACAATCGCGCGTGCCGCCAAGACACTGGACGACGGGTTGGCACTGTTGCGAACGGCCACTGCGGATGTCCTCTAATTCAGGATTTGTACCCATTCGGGTTGCCTGATTGCCAGACCCAGGTGCTGGATGTCATGTCATCCAGATTGTGTTCCGCGACCCATTTCAGTTCGTGCCTTGCGCGTGTCGCATCGGCCTGCATGGCAGCAATGTCACCATCCCGACGCGCCGCGACTTTAGTGGGTATCGTCTTGCCGCTGGTCCGTTCAAAGGCGGCGACCATATCCAGCACGCTATAGCTCTGGCCGGTTCCGACATTGAAGGCCCGCGCGCCGGTCGCCTTGTCAGCATAGCCAAGCGCGGCCACATGGGCGCGTGCGAGGTCGACAACATGGATGTAATCCCGCAGCCCCGTCCCGTCAGCGGTATCATAATCATCGCCAAAGACAGTCAGCGCGTCACGCTTGCCGATGGCGACCTGCGCGATATAGGGCATCAGGTTGTTGGGAATGTCGCTGGGATCCTCGCCAATCTGGCCAGAGGCATGCGCGCCCACCGGGTTGAAGTACCGCAAGAGTACCGCAGTGGCATCGGTTTGTGCGGCTGTCCAATCGGTCAATATCTGTTCGACCATCAGCTTCGACCGGCCATAGACGGAGGTGGGGTTGGTCGGATGTGCCTCGTCATAGGGCAGGTATTTCGGGACCCCGTAAACCGTCGCAGATGATGAGAATACAATCTTCCGGCAGCCGATCCGATCCATCGCCCGCAGCAGGCAAAGTGTGCCCGAGACGTTGATATCGTAATAGTGCAGCGGGCGTTCCTGACTTTCGCCAACGGCCTTGAGCCCTGCAAAATGGATCACCGCCTCCGGCTGAAACGCATCCATGATATCATCGAGCTTGACGCTGTCGCGCACATCACCGATGTGATCGACCAATGTGCCATTGGACAGGCTGCGGATGCGCACGAGAACCTCTGGCGATGCATTGCAGTAATTGTCGACCACGCAAACCTCATGCCCTTGGGCCATGAGTTCAAGCAACGTGTGGCTTCCGATATAGCCCGCACCACCAGTGACTAAGACCCGCATGTGTCAAACCCCCATTGCGTTGCGCATTAGTAGGTTTGGATAAGACCGGCGGCAACTAGTTCCGCGAATAAACGTCTTCGTAACGAATGATGTCATCCTCGCCGAGATAGCTGCCTGTTTGCACTTCGATCAGCACCATGGGCACTTTGCCGGGGTTTTCCATGCGGTGCACCGCGCCAAGCGGGACATAGATTGACTGATTTTCGCTAATCAGGCGAACCTCATCATCAACGGTAACTTTTGCGGTGCCCTCTACCACGATCCAGTGTTCGGCCCGGTGGTGATGTGACTGCAGCGAAAGGGCTGCACCGGGATGCACGACAATCCGCTTCACCTGAAAACGATCGCCGACGACAAGGCTTTCGAACCAGCCCCATGGCCTGTGATCTTTTGGAAACGACTCGGCCTGAGGGGCATTCTTGGTTTTCAGCGCGGCGACCGCTTGTTTGACATCCTGTGTCCGATCTTTGTGGCTGATCAAAACGGCATCCGGCATGGCGACGGCAACGATGTCTTCCAGACCAATGCCAACGATTGCCTGTTCGGCGACCTCGGACCGCAAAAGGGTATTCTTGCAATCAATTGCCGTGGCGGTGTCGGACAGTGAAAGCCCACCGTGTTCGGTTTCGCGCCAGACCGCCGCCCAGTCACCCAGATCTGACCAGGTTCCCCGGTAGGGCACCACGCTAAGATTATTGGCCTTTTCCATCACCGCGTAGTCAATGGAAATCGCTTCGGCCTGCGCCCAAGGATCGGGCGCCAGCCGCAAAAAACCAAGGTCCGTCTTTGCGCCCTTTGTCGCCGCCTGCACGGCGGTGACCATATCCGGCACATTGTCCCGGAATGCATGCAGGATCGTTTCGGCCTTGAACAGGAAAATGCCCGCATTCCACAAAAACCGACCGTCAGCCAGCATCTTGGCAGCTGTGGCTGCATCCGGCTTTTCTACAAAAGATCGCAGCGGCTTTGGAACGATATCTTCCGCAGGAGCGTCGTCGAGCTCCAGATAACCATAACCGGTTTCCGGTCGATCGGGGGCGATACCAAAGGTCACCAATTGTCCGGCTTCGGCAGCGGGGATCGCAGCGGCGACGCTTTGATCAAATGCGTCGCGGTCCGGGATCACGTGGTCAGAGGGCGCGACGAGTATCAGCGCGGTTGGATCAGTACTGGCAACATGCAGCGCGGCGGCGAGAATTGCAGGGGCCGTGTCGCGCCCCTCCGGTTCGATCAGAACAGCCTGCGGTGTGATCCCGGTCGCAGCAAGTTGCTGAACGACAATAAAACGGAATGGATCGGCGGTGACCACGACGGGGTCGCGGTAAAGGCTGCCCTGGAGCCGTCGGGCGCTGGCCTGAAACAGACTTTCCTCGCCGGTGAGCGGCGAAAATTGCTTGGGATAGCTCTTGCGCGACAGCGGCCAGAGCCGCGTGCCAGAGCCGCCACACAACAAAACGGGCGTAATCATAACAAAGATTTCCTTACCTATGCCGCAGATCTTGGCCAGAAATAAGCTGGCTTCGGTACCAGTCATAGGTTGAAACGATCCCTTCGCGCAACGGGATTGCGGCAGTCCAACCCAATCGGGTCAGCCGTGTGGTATCCATCAGCTTGCGTGGCGCGCCGTCCGGCTTGGTCGTGTCGCAGATGATCTGGCCATCAAAACCTGTAATTTCTGCCACCACTTCTGCAAGGTCCCGAATAGAGATATCGGTGCCTGTTCCAACATTGATGTGGCTAAGCATTGGTTGAGTTTCGGCCTCATAGGTGTGCCGATCAAGGTTCAGCACAAACAACGCGGCTGCCGCCATGTCGTCCACGTGCAAGAACTCGCGGCGGGGCATACCGCTGCCCCAGATTTGCACCTCCTCAGCGCCCTTTTCGGTAGCCTCGTGAAATCGAGCGATCAGCCCGGGCAGAACATGAGAGTTCTTGGAATGGAAATTGTCGCCCGGACCGTACAGGTTCGTTGGCATGACCGACCGGTAGTCGGTGCCATATTGCCTGTTATAGCTTTCACACAGTTTGATCCCGGCAATCTTGGCAATCGCATAGGGTTCGTTGGTTGGTTCAAGGGGGCCTTGCAGCAGACAGTTTTCCGTCAGGGGCTGAGCCGCATCGCGGGGGTAGATGCAAGATGATCCCAGTTGCAACAAACGCGATACCCCAGCGGCAAAGGCCTGATGAATGACGTTCGCCTGAATCATCAGATTCTCATAGATGAACTGGGCGGGATAAGTGTCATTGGCCAAAATGCCGCCTACTTTCGCTGCAGCCAGAATGACCAATTCTGGACGCTCTCTTGCAAAAAAGCGGCGCACCGCGGTCTGATCGGTCAGATCAAGGGCATCACGATCTGCGACGATCAGGTCATCCTGGCCTTCCGCCCGCAAGCGACGGAGTATGGCTCCCCCCACCATCCCATTGTGACCGGCGATGTAGATGCGCATCGGATCAGGTAACGACGGATAAAGGCATGTCAAAACCATGATGGCGTAACAACGCGTGGCGCTGTGCGGTCAACAGATCCTCGGCGACCATTTCCGCACACATCTGTCGTGCTGTAATTGCCGGTGTCCAGCCAAGCTGCGCCTTGGCCTTGGACGGATCACCCAACAGTGTTTCCACCTCGGCGGGACGGAAATATCGCGGATCAATGCGCATCACTACATCGCCAACACTCACATGCGCAGCCATATCGCTGGTTATGGCGCTGACGGTGGCAATCTCATCAACGCCGTGGCCCGAGAACGCCAGTTTCAAACCAAGCTCTCCCGCCGTCCAGATGATGAAGTCACGCACGGAATGCTGTTCACCGGTCGCAATGACATAATCCTGCGGCGTATCTTGTTGCAGCATCATCCACTGCATCCGCACATAGTCTTTCGCGTGGCCCCAATCGCGCAAGGCATCGATATTGCCCATATAAAGGCATTCAGAAAGCCCCATCGCAATACTTGCCAAACCTCTTGTTATCTTGCGGGTGACAAAGGTTTCGCCCCTGCGCGGGCTTTCGTGGTTAAAGAGGATCCCATTGCAGGCATACATGCCGTAAGCCTCGCGATAGTTCACGCAGGTCCAATAGGCGTAAAGCTTGGCAACCGCATAAGGGCTACGCGGATGAAAGGGGGTCGTTTCGGTCTGGGGCGTCTGCTGAACCAAACCATAGAGTTCTGATGTTGAGGCCTGATAAAACCGCGTCTTGTTCTCCAGTTTTAGAAACCTGATCGCCTCGAGCAACCGCAAGGTGCCCATCGCGTCCACATCGGAGGTGTATTCAGGGGCCTCGAAACTGACGGCGACATGGGATTGCGCGCCCAGATTATAGACCTCATCTGGCCGTACCTCGGCGATGATACGTGTCAGGTTCGAACTGTCCGTCAAATCGCCATAATGCAGGATGAAGCGCGCATCATCGGTCTGCGGATCCTGATAGATGTGATCAATCCGGTCTGTATTCAGCTGTGAGGCGCGCCTTTTGATCCCATGCACCTCATATCCTTTTTCAAGCAAAAGCTCGGCCAGATATGAACCATCCTGGCCCGTAATTCCGGTTATCAACGCGCGTTTCATGGTGAATAGTCCCAAACTGCCGCCCCGGGTCATTGGTGTCCGACAGGTCTTAACAAATCATTTAGATAAACAGTGTCTTAACCCCGACCGGAGGTGAAAGAGATCGTTTACCTTGCCACGCGGATACTGCGCGCGATTTCATTCAGTCCCGGAAGGCGCAATTATCCATGCCAGATCAAACACCAAACCTGTCCTTGCCATTCATTCTGCCTGCACAGGCACAAAAGCATGTGACGCATAACGAAGCGATCGAGTTGCTTGATATGATCGTCCAACTCACACTGGAAGAGACCGGGGCCACGACGCCGCCGGGTTTGGCAGATGAAGGACAGGCGTGGGCGCTGGGTGCCGCGCCGACAGGTGCATGGGCAGGGCAGGGCAATATGATTGCCACGTGGCGCGGCGGCGGCTGGTTTTTCGTGACGCCGCTCGACGGTTGGGTGGCCTGGGTTCGTGGGATCGGTGAATTGCAGGTTTTTTCTGGTGGCGTATGGACCACAAAAGGCGGTACGCCGGAACTGGACAATCTGTCTGGCGTGGGCATCAACGCAACGGCTGACACGACAAATCGTTTAAGCGTGTCCAGCGACGCGACATTATTGAACAACGACGGCGCTGGACATCAGGTCAAGATCAATAAGGCCAGCGCTGGCGACACGGCATCACTGCTTTATCAGACCAGTTTTTCGGGGCGGGCCGAGATGGGCCTCGCGGGAAACGACGATTTCAGTATCAAGGTGACGGATGATGGCGCGTCCTGGGCGACCGCAATTACGATCACGGCGGCGACCGGTCACGTTCAGATCGGTGAGGTGCTGCGATTGAATCCCGGGGCCGCGCCCGCCGGTGCTGCCGCCGGCGATATCTATTTTGACGCGACAAGCGCAAAGCTGCGATGTTTCGATGGAACGATCTGGCAGGACCTGTTCTAGAACCGACTCGTACTATCAGTCAAAACGCAAAAAACAGCGCGCGAAGCCGAAAGGTTTCGCGCGTTTTTCCGTTTCAGCACATGGAAAACCAGCTGCGGCATCATAATTCTTCTGGTCATACCGACACCTTTACCCGTATGGGCAGAACAGAAGCGGATTCTTGTCGCAGGGTGCTTGCGACACCATAGGACCTCTGCTACATCGCGCAGGATTTTGCTGCTTTCGTGAAAACGGGGGCCAAACAAGCTGCCCCTTTGCTGCCCACATCGCTGGGTCTGCTAAAGCCGGGCCTAACACATCGGAAGGCTACACGTGTCCGAAACTGCTGGTATTTCGACAGGCATCGCAAACCGCTATGCAACTGCCGTGTTTGACTTGGCTAAAGAAGGCAAGGCGATCAAGGCTCTCGAATCAGATGTCGCAGCTTTGGAAGCTGCAATGAACGAAAGCGCCGATCTGCGCACGTTGCTGACCTCACCGCTTTACAGCCGGGAAGAACAGTCAGCCGCGGTTGCTGCTATCGCCAAGAAAATGGAACTCTCCGACACCACGGGCAATGTGCTCGGTCTTTTGGCCGCGAAACGCCGTCTGTTCATTCTGCCGCACCTTGTCCGCGTACTGCAGGACCGTCTGGCCGAAGAGCGTGGCGAAGTGACCGCCGAAGTCACCACCGCCAAGGCCCTGACCAAGGCACAGTCCGACAAGCTGGCAAAAACACTCAAGGCCCAAGTGGGTAAATCTGTCACCATCAAAGAAACTGTCGATGAAAGCATCATTGGCGGTCTTATCGTTAAAGTGGGCTCCAAGATGATCGACACGTCGATCGCCTCCAAGCTCAACGCACTCCAGAACACTATGAAAGAGGTCGGATAATGGCGATCCAAGCGTCTGAAATCTCTGCGATCCTGAAGGACCAGATCAAGAACTTCGGTCAAGAAGCCGAAGTGGCCGAGGTTGGCCGGGTACTGAGCGTGGGTGATGGTATCGCCCGTGTGTATGGCCTCGACAACGTGCAGGCCGGTGAAATGGTCGAATTCCCGGGCGGTATTCGCGGGATGGCCCTGAACCTCGAATCCGACAACGTCGGTGTGGTTATCTTCGGTTCTGACCGCGACATTAAAGAAGGCGACACCGTCAAGCGCACCAAATCCATCGTGGACGTGCCTGCTGGTGACGAGCTGCTGGGGCGTGTTGTTGACGCGCTTGGTAACCCGCTGGATGGCAAAGGCCCGATCAACGCGTCTAAGCGTCTGGTTGCCGACGTCAAAGCCCCCGGCATCATCCCCCGCAAATCCGTGCATGAACCAATGGCGACCGGTCTGAAATCCGTTGACGCCATGATCCCGATTGGCCGCGGCCAGCGCGAACTGATCATTGGGGACCGTCAGACCGGCAAGACCGCCGTGGCGCTGGATACGATCCTGAACCAGAAATCCTATAACGATGCTGCTGGCGATGATGAATCGAAGAAGCTGTACTGCATCTATGTGGCTGTCGGTCAGAAGCGTTCGACCGTTGCGCAGTTGGTGAAGCGTCTCGAAGAATCCGGCGCGATCGAATATTCCATCGTCGTTGCCGCGACCGCGTCAGAGCCTGCGCCGATGCAGTACCTCGCCCCATATTCCGCCACCGCGATGGCCGAACATTTCCGCGACAATGGCCGCCACGCGCTGATCATCTATGATGACCTGTCCAAGCAGGCTGTGTCTTATCGTCAAATGTCGCTGCTGCTGCGCCGCCCACCCGGGCGTGAAGCGTACCCAGGTGACGTTTTCTACCTGCATTCGCGCCTGTTGGAGCGTTCGGCCAAGCTGAACGAAGATAACGGTGCCGGATCGCTGACCGCGCTGCCGATCATCGAAACCCAGGGTGGTGACGTGTCGGCTTTTATTCCGACGAACGTGATTTCGATCACCGACGGCCAGATCTTCCTTGAAACCGAACTGTTCTATCAGGGTATCCGCCCTGCCGTGAACACCGGTCTGTCGGTGTCTCGCGTGGGGTCTTCGGCCCAGACCAACGCGATGAAATCCGTCGCCGGTCCGGTGAAGCTGGAACTGGCGCAGTATCGCGAAATGGCGGCCTTTGCGCAGTTCGGTTCTGACCTTGATGCATCCACGCAGCAGCTGCTGAACCGTGGTGCCCGTCTGACCGAACTGATGAAGCAACCCCAGTATTCGCCGCTGACCAATGCGGAAATTGTCTGCGTGATCTATGCGGGTACAAAGGGTTACCTGGACAAGATCGCCGTCAAGGATGTTGGCCGGTTCGAAGCAGGTCTGTTGAAGCATCTGCGCACGAATGCGTCTGACGTGCTGGACTACATCACTAAGGAAGATCCAAAGATCAAAGGCGAGGCCGAGGACAGGATCAAGGCAGCCGTCGAAGCCTTCGCCAAAGATTTCGCCTGATACTTGGACATAGGAGAGCCTTATGCCCAGTCTTAAGGACCTGAAAAACAGGATCGAGTCGGTCAAATCGACCCGCAAGATCACAAAGGCCATGCAGATGGTTGCGGCAGCAAAACTGCGCCGCGCCCAGGATGCTGCTGAGGCGTCGCGCCCTTACACGGAACGGTTCAATGCCGTGATGGCGGGGCTTGCGGCATCGGTTGGCGGATCGGACTCAGCACCCAAATTGCTATCGGGAACGGGCAGTGATCAGGTGCAGCTGCTGATCGTCATGACGGCGGAACGTGGTCTGTGCGGCGGCTTCAACGGCAATATCGCCAAACTGGCGCGTACACATGCGCAAAAGCTGATCGCCGAAGGCAAGACCGTGAAAGTCGTAACGGTCGGCAAGAAAGGCCGTGATGCGCTTAAGCGTGACCTGAGCGACCATTTCGTCCATCACGTGGACCTGACAGAGGTGAAGCGGGTTAGCTACGCTGACGCTCAGGGGATCGCCAAGGATGTCTTGGCGCGGTTCGATGCGGGTGAATTCGACGTCGCAACTATCTTTTTCGCGCGTTTCGAGAATGTCGTCACCCAGCACCCGACGGCCCAGCAGATCATCCCCGCCAAGTTCGAAGAGGTGGCCGACAAGGAAGCCACGCTTTACGACTATGAACCCGGCGAGGAAGAAATCCTGGCCGACCTGCTGCCGCGCGGCGTCGCGACCGCAATTTTCAGCGCATTGCTGGAAAATGGCGCGTCCGAACAGGGGGCCCGCATGTCCGCCATGGACAACGCGACCCGCAACGCCGGTGAAATGATCGACAAACTGACGATCGAGTTCAACCGCTCGCGTCAGGCCGTGATCACCAACGAGCTGATTGAAATTATTTCGGGCGCGGAAGCGCTCTAGTACCCCCGGAGAAAACCATTATGGCAAACGCAAAAGGTAAGATCACGCAGATCATCGGCGCCGTCGTTGACGTGCAGTTCGATGAGCATCTGCCTGAGATTCTGAACGCCCTGACAACCGACAACAATGGCAAGCAGCTGACCCTCGAAGTTGCCCAGCACCTTGGTGAAAACACCGTGCGCGCCATCGCCATGGACGCGACCGAAGGTCTGGTGCGCGGTCAAGTTGTGACTGACACTGACGGCCCGATCAGCGTGCCGGTTGGCGACGCGACCCTTGGCCGGATCATGAACGTTGTGGGCGAGCCCATTGATGAAAAAGGTCCGATCGAAACGAAGGAAACCCGCACCATCCATGGTGACGCACCAACGTTCGAGGCGCAGTCCACATCGTCGGAAATCCTCGTCACCGGTATCAAGGTGATCGACCTTCTGGCCCCTTACGCGAAGGGCGGTAAAATCGGCCTCTTTGGTGGTGCCGGTGTGGGCAAAACGGTTCTGATCCAGGAATTGATCAACAACATCGCCAAAGTGCACTCCGGCTATTCGGTCTTCGCCGGTGTGGGTGAACGGACCCGTGAGGGCAACGACCTCTACTACGAATTCATCGAATCTGGCGTTATCAACGCCGATGACCTGACCAAGTCCAAAGTGGCGCTGGTTTACGGTCAGATGAACGAACCTCCCGGTGCGCGTATGCGCGTGGCCCTGTCCGGTCTGACCATGGCCGAACAATTCCGCGACCAGTCCGGTACAGACGTTCTGTTCTTTGTCGACAACATCTTCCGCTTTACGCAAGCCGGTTCCGAGGTGTCAGCGCTGTTGGGCCGTATCCCATCCGCCGTGGGCTACCAACCAACACTGGCGACCGATATGGGTCAGATGCAGGAACGGATTACATCGACCAAGAATGGCTCGATCACCTCTGTGCAGGCGATCTACGTGCCTGCCGATGACTTGACCGACCCTGCACCGGCTACATCGTTCGCGCACTTGGACGCGACCACCGTTCTGAATCGCGCGATTTCCGAGCTGGGCATCTATCCTGCCGTTGACCCGCTCGATTCAACGTCGCGCCTGATGGACCCCGCCGTTCTGGGTGAGGAGCATTATCGCGTCGCCATGGACGTGCAGAACACGTTGCAGCGCTACAAGTCACTGCAGGACATCATCGCCATCCTCGGTATGGACGAACTGTCCGAAGAGGATAAGCTGACCGTGGCCCGCGCCCGGAAAATCCAGCGTTTCCTGTCGCAGCCATTTGACGTGGCCGAAGTGTTCACCGGTTCGCCCGGCGTACAGGTCCCGCTGGAAGACACGATTTCGTCCTTCAAGGCCGTAGTCGCCGGTGAATATGACCATCTGCCCGAAGGTGCGTTCTATATGGTCGGCGGCATCGACGAAGTGAAAGCCAAAGCCGAGAAAATGGCTGCAGACGCAGCGTAAGGAGCCGACATGGCAAACCTACAATTTGATCTGGTCTCGCCCGAACGCCGCTTGGCCTCGGTCGAGGCGTCCGAAGTGCAGATCCCTGGCGCCGATGGCGACATGACGGCGATGGCCGATCACGCGCCGACGATCACAACGCTGCGCCCCGGTGTGCTGACCGTGGTCCATAAGGGCGGAAGCGACGAATATGTCGTGTCTGGCGGTTTTGCCGAGATCACGGCGGAAAGCGTTTCAGTTCTGGCGGAAAATGCGCTGCCCAAGGGCGAAGTGACGCAAGAGATATACGACCAGATGGTTGCCGACGCCAAAGAGGCTTACGGCAAGGCGCAAGAGACCTTCAAGAACGAACCTGGCCCGGTCGATGACGCTGCCAAATTGCTGGCGGACATGGTAGCGATTGGCGGAACAATTGGGCTCAGCCCGAAAAACTGAACCACGCAATCACTCTTGAGAAGGGCCCTGCAGTCGCGGGGCCCTTTCTTTTTGAAACATCACGGTTTCAAGGTGGAAACCGTGGCAATACCGATATCTTCCGGCGTGTCGACACCATCAATCGTGATGTCCATGCTGCCGTGAATGTTGGTATAGCTGCCGATCGCATACAGCCCTTCGGCCTCTGCTCCGTAAAGGGCACCGATCAGATTGCCATCAATCCCAAAGCTGTTGAGGCCGTTGTCCAAGACGCCGTTGATGCCAAACCCCACGGCGTAATGACCATCGGGACTTACACCAACCGTGGCGTCCGTAATCGTGACCACCCCATCATAATGCGCCACCTGCGGGAAATCGAATTCGTCGTCGGTGACCCCCTGAAAACCTGTCGCGGTACCTGAAAGCGTGGCATTTACGATATCCAGTTGCAGCATGGCATTCCCGATGACATTGGCCGACACCGATGCATTCCCCATGATCAACTGCATGTAGCCGTCATATGAAACCGATCCTGTTGCTGGCTGGCTACCAAATACGGTTTGACCGCCCCCGGTAGCAGCATCTGTCACAACGGCAAAATCGCTTAGAAGGTCAGTCTCGTAACTGACCCGTTCGGCTGCTGTCAGCACATTCAACGCTGTCGTTCCGACGACAGGAGGGTCGGACGAGCCGCTGCCACCCCCATCCGGGCCTGAACCGACCCCATCACCGTTGGTGCGGCCTTCCCCGGAACCTCCACCGCAGGATGCAAAACAAGCGAGCAGCATGCACGCTGTCAGAAGACGAAGCCAAGTGGTCGTCACAGCAAAACCCGACTATTCTATTAAACTGCAAATCAAGTTATCTCTTATTCATGAACTATTTATTATCTCTGTTGGGAAAACCGCGCTGAAGGGCGACTGGCCTTTCGGTCGGACCGGAAAGAACAATCGATGCTGAATAACGCGAAGGGCAGTCATGCGTAGGTTGCAGAGTGGTACGGTCGGAATTGACCATGGTGATGTGGTGCTGTTCTCTGACTTTGAACATGATGGTGACATGTGGCGTGGCGAAGGACCGCGGCAAAATCGGCAAGCGGTGGTTTTTGCAACGCCCTATCTGAACCCCCCGCATGTCCAGGTGTCGATATCCATGTGGGATATCTCGAACAAGACGAACACCCGTGTGGATGTTCAGGCCGAAAATATCACCAATTCAGGCTTTGACATCGTGTTTCGCACATGGGCCGATACGCAAGTGGCTCGTGCACGGGTGGCATGGACATCAATTGGCGAGTTGCCAAATGATGATGGGTGGGATCTTTATTGAACCATCGTCCCGGACGTGGCTCATGCTACTCCGCAGCATAAAGCCCTTCATAGATCGGCCCCAGCGTCTTGTGATCAAAGAGCGATGATACTGATGTCCCGTTCCAGGTGTTCAGAATGGCTTGGGCGAACATAGGCGCGGTTGGCACGATACGGATATTCTTGCAGCCTTTCACCGCCGCCGTGGGTGCAATCGTGTCGGTGATCACAAGGCTTTTCATCACTGATTTTGAGACTCGCTCGACCGCTGGCCCGGAAAGAACGCCGTGCGTGATATAGGAATGAACCTCCTTCGCGCCGTTTTCCATCAGCACTTCTGCAGCTTTGCAAAGTGTCCCGGCCGTATCCACAATATCGTCCACGATCACGCAGACTTTGTCTTTCACGTCACCGATCACCGTCATTTCGGCCACTTCACCGGGCTTGCCGCGGCGTTTGTCCACAATAGACAGGGGTGCGCCGATGCGTTGTGCCAGATCGCGTGCCCGGGCCACGCCGCCCACATCAGGTGAGACGATCATGACATCGTCCAACCGATCGCGGAAATTGTGCATCGCATCGAGCGCATAAATGGGTGAGGCGTAGAGGTTATCGACCGGAATATCGAAAAAACCCTGAATCTGCGTGGCGTGCAAATCCAGGGTCAAAACGCGCTCGATACCGGCTTCTACGATCATATTCGACACCAGCTTGGCCGTGATCGGGGTGCGGGCCTTGGACCTGCGGTCTTGGCGGGCATAGCCGAAATAGGGGATCACGGCGGTAATACGGGCGGCAGAGGACCGACGCAGGGCGTCCGCGATGATCAAGAGTTCCATCAGGTTGTCATTGGCCGGGTTCGATGTAGGCTGGACGATGAACATGTCCTCGCCGCGCACATTTTCGAACACCTCGACAAAAATCTCACCATCGTTGAACCGTTCGACCCGCGCATCACATAATCCAACTTCCATCCCCCGGTGCATCGACATGCGGCGGGCAATTGCGGTGGCCAACGGCTGGTTCGCGTTACCGGAAATCAGCTTCGGCTCGATCATGGTGGGCATCAGGGGGTCCTTTGGCAGAAGGGGTTACTGGCATGTAACAGATTCGTAGCGTTGACACCGAGTAGCACAGGGTTACCGTCCCGCAAACATGCAGCGCACCCCAGGAGACGGAAATGGCCCATATCGATTACTTCTTTGCAACGCTCTCACCCTTCACCTACCTGTCGGGTACGCGTCCGCAGGAAATTGCGGATAAACACGGCGCAACCATCACCTATAAACCGCTTGATATCATGGCGCTGTTTGGTCGGACCGGCGGCACACCCCCCAAGGACAGGCACCCGAACCGGCAGGAATATCGGCTGCAGGAACTGCGTCGCCGGTCCAAGCTTGCAGGGCTGCCACTGAACCCCAAACCGGTCCACTGGCCAACCAACGGGGCGCCATCGGCCTATGCCATCATTACCGCCCAGAACGAAGGCGGCAATGTGGGCCAGCTTGTGCACAATTTCGGTGCCGCCTGTTGGGCGGAGGACCGCGATATCGCACAGGATGACGTTGTGCGGGAAGTGTTGGAAAAATCTGGCTTCGATCCCGCGCTAGCCGACAAGGGTCTGATGACCAGCGCCGATACCTTTGCCAAAAACCTTGAAGATGCCGTCATGCAGGGGGCCTTTGGTGCCCCGTTCTTCATCACGGATACGGATGAACGGTTCTGGGGTCAGGACCGCCTTGATGATCTGGATGCACATCTGGCTGGCGATCTTTAGTGCACACCATCGCCGGACACGAAATTGCATTTGAAACCGTCGGGTCCGGCGCGCCTGCGGTCGTGATCCACTGCGCGCTGGCGCGGTACAAGGTCCTGCTGCCTTTGGCCAACGCGCTTGGCTGTCGCGCCACGCTGTTCGACATGCCCGGCCACGGGCGCAGCGCTGACTGGGACGGAACAACCGAATATCAGTCACTCGTGGCCGACATTGCCGCCAGCTTCTGCGACGGTCCAACCCACCTGATCGGTCATTCCTTTGGTGCAACAGCCGCCCTGCGTCTTGCGGTCACACGACCCGATCTGGTCAATCGCCTGACACTGATTGAACCGGTCTATTTTGCCGCCGCCAAGGGGGCCGAGGCCCATCAGGCCCATGCTATAAAGTTTCGCCCTTTTGTCGGTGCCATGCTGACAGGGGAAGAGGCGAAGGCGGCAGAGATATTCAACGCCCTCTGGGGCGACACGCCGTGGGCGGACCTGTCAGAGCGTCGGCAAGCCTACCTGACAGAGCGGATTCACCTGATCGTGGCAGGTGCAGCAGCGATCGAAGAAGATGCAGACGGGATCATCTCTGCCGAAAAGCTATCGGCGCTTTCGATCCCTGTTTCGTTGATCCGGGGTGCCGATTCTGAGCCGGTAATCGAGGCAATCCATAACAGCCTTGTCAGTCGTATTCCCAATGCCACCGATCATGTTGTGGCGGGCGCCGGTCACATGGTGCCGCTCACCCATGTGGAAGAGGTGGCCCGGATTATCCGCGCAGCAGATCAAGAAACTGGCTGACACCCTCTTCGGTCATCGACCAATCTGTTACCAGTCGACCAATCAACATCTCGTCAGGGTCGCCGATTTCCGGATCGCCGCTCATCACGTAATAGACCGCTCCACCGTCCAGCATTCGCTTATGTTCAGACCGGCGCATCTGGAAAAAGATGATATTGGCCTGCGGTTCAAACAGCATCTCGACTCTGTTTTGCCCGCGCAAGCCTGCGGCCAGTTGGGCACAGCGCGCGTTGGCCGACCGGGCCATATCAAGCCATAGCCCATCAGCCAGATAGGCCTGCATCTGGGCCGACAGATAACGATGCTTGGACAACAAATGCCCGCCACGCTTGCGGCGCAACTCAAATTCCCAGGCGAGATCGGGGTCGAAGATCACGCAGGCCTCAACGCCCAGCGCCCCGTTCTTGGTGCCGCCAAAGCTGACCGTATCGATGTCCGCCTTCCACGTCATCTCGGCTGGTGAGCAGTCGAGTGCGCTCAGCGCGTTGGCAAAGCGCGCGCCGTCCAGATGGGTTTTGAGGCCGTATTCCCGAGCCACATCTGTCAGCGCCGCAATCTCATCCAGCGAATACAGCGTACCTTTTTCGGTCACCTGAGTGATCGACAGCGGCCCGCGCTGCGGGCCATGCACGCCACGGTTTTCTTCAGCCAGGATTTTTGTGCGCAGCGCATCGGCGGACATCTTGCCGTCGGCTGTTGGAACCAGTGTCAGCTTGGCCTGCGTGTAGAATTCCGGGGCGTTGCATTCATCCTCGTGAATATGCGCGCATTCGGAACAGAAAATCGTCTGCCAGGGCTGGGACATGGTACCGAGCAATACGGAATTGGCCGCTGTGCCGTTGATGATCAGGTAAACGGCTGCTTCTCGCGCTTCAAAGATGTCGCGGACCTTAGCACGCACTTCTTCCATGATCGGATCAGCGCCGTAGCCCATGGCATAGCCCTGATTGGCGGCGACCAGCGCCTCCATCACCTTGGGGTGGGCCGGGCCCGCGTTGTCAGAGGCAAAAAACATCTAATTCGGCTCCTCGATGATGTGGTCGTCCCAGTCATCTTCATCAACTTTGAATTCCGGTATTGTCAGATCCTTCACCGACACGCCCGCGTCATGGACCGACACCGGATCACCCGAAATCAGCGGATGCCAATCATAAAGATCCCGACCTTCATAGACCAAGCGGTAGGCACAGGTCTGCGGCAGCCAGTACATATTGTCCTTGAGTGTCTTGGGGGTCAGCACGATGCATTCAGGGACAAAATCGTGACGGTTGGCATAGTTGCCGCACAGACAGGTGCTGTCATCCAACAGGCGGCAGGCGATCCGGGTCAAAGCGACGGTGCCTTCGTCATCTTCCAGCTTGTTCAGGCAGCATTTGCCGCAGCCATCGCACAGCGCCTCCCATTCCTCTCGGTTCAGTTTGTTCATTGGTTTGGTTTGCCAGAACCGGGGCGTCAGCCCGTTCCGGGGGATTTCACTGGACATCGGCCAGAATTCCACGGGCCTGATCACAATCGGTGCCCATCTGGCTGATCAACGCTTCAACACCGTCAAATTTCAGCTCCGGGCGCAGGAAATCGACAAGCGCCACTGACAGGTGGGTCCCATACAGATCGCCCTTGAAATCAAAAATGAACGTTTCGCAATTTGGCAGGTTCTCCCCGAACATCGGACGCACCCCGATGGATGCGGCACCATCGTAGGTGCCTTCATGCGGTCCGCCCAACACATCAACCTTGACGGCATAGACACCGAATTTCGGCGGATGCAGGTCAGCTATCGACATATTGGCGGTGGGATAACCCAGATCACGACCGCGCTGATGGCCGCGAATAACCTCGCCTTCGATGCGGTGCCAGTGATCCAGCATTGCCGCCGCATCACGGGGCTGACCATCCGTCAGAGCCTGTCGGATGGCGGTGGATGACACCGCACCCGCATCATTGGTCACGATCGGGGCGATGGTCACGCCAAACCCCATCTCTGCGCCGAACGCCTGAAGGTCGGTTGTTGTCCCGGCGCGACCTTTTCCAAAGCAGAAGTCGGCACCAACGACCACATGTGTCAGACCTAACTGATCGGCGATGATGTTTTGTGCAAACGCGCGCGGGGTCAGGCCGGCCAGTGCGTCGTTAAAAGGGACCTCATACAGCTTTTCGACGCCAAGCTTGGCCAGCCTGTTTGCCTTGGCCTCAGCATTCATCAGGCGGAACGGTTTGGGATCCTTGGAAAAATAACTGCGCGGGTGGGGTTCGAATGTCATGATGCCAAGCGGCACCTGTGCGTCCTGCGCGACCTTCCGCGTCAGATCAATCACGGCCTGATGGCCGATATGAACACCGTCGAAATTACCGATGGCTGCCGCTGCGCCGCGGTCGGCAGGATCAATGTAAACAGTGTCTCGGATAATGCGCATGGCCTTGCGTAGCGTGGGCCGCGCGGGCGTGCAAGGTCAGTCGAATTTCCGCGACGGCGCGAGGACTGTGGCGTCCCCGACAAGCACCTTCTTGTCATTGACCAGACAACGCGTATCCATCCTCACCCGGCGTCTGGAATGATCGATCTCGGTCACCTCAACCTCGGCCAGTACCATGTCGCCTGGACGCACGGGTGCGAGGAATTTCAGGTTCTGCCCCAGATAGACCGTGCCATGACCGGGCAGTTGCTCACCAATGACCGCGCTGACAAGCCCGGCAGTCAGCATGCCGTGGGCAATACGGCCCGCGAATATGGTGTCTCGTGCGTATTCCTCGTCCAGATGAACTGGGTTCCGGTCGGTGGACACTTCGGCGAACAGCTCGATATCGCGGTCGGTCACGATCTTGCGCAGCGACCGCACCATCCCGATCTCGATATCTTCGATGCAGATCGTTCCGCGGGGGGCATTATCAAGCATATCACGCTCCATAAGGTAACAAAAATCCAAGTATCGTAATGATATTGAAATTTAATTACTTTGCAAACGCAGAAAAATCAAGCGATTCCATTAGCGAAGGTGACCAATTGAATAAGTCGCACTCATCTGCTGCGATTGCAGATAGTCGGCCAGCGCATCAGGGTCGGGTTGCGTGTCTGTTTTCGTCTCTTTCGCTGCCAATCCGCCGGAAATGAACAGCGCGTCGATATCTTCCTGCACGGCGCCCAGAATATCGGTACCGATTCCATCACCGATCCCGATGATACGCGGATCGGATGGCGCACCGGTTAACGCAGCGAGCCTGCGGCGGGCCAGGTCGTAAATTGGCGGGTGCGGCTTGCCGAAATAAAGGCTCTCGCCGCCCATTTCAGTATAAAGCGCAGCCAAGGCACCGGCACACCATTCCCGCACCTCGCCCCGGTCCACGACAATGTCGGGATTGGCGCAAAGCAGCTTCAGCCCCTTTGTCTTTGCGTAAAGAAACTCTGGCCGGTTCACATCAACATCGGCCAGTGGATCAAAGGGGCCGCAACAGACGATGCCTTCGGCTTCGTCCAGCGGAACCTTCTGGATGTCCACCGGATCTTCGATGATTTTCAAAGGCTTGAAGAAATCATCATCGCGTGGGCTTTCGCCCATGAACCAGATTTTTTGCCCGACGATCCCGCGATACATGGCCGCCCGCGCGCTATCACCAGAAGTGGCAATGGCATCCCATGCATCTTCCGGCACGCCGAACCCGCTGATTTGGCGCGCCACCGAATCCCAGGGGCGGGGGGAGTTGGTGACAAGCACGACCAACCCGCCAGCGGCCCTGTATTTCTGCATGGCCGCGACTGCATCGGGCAGGGCGTGAATGCCGTTATGCATGCAGCCCCACAGGTCGACAAAGGCTGCGTCATATTGCCCCGAAATCTCTTCGAAACGGGTGATGATCTGGGTCATGAAATGGCACCTTTTCGGCGGTCGGCGTTGCGTCGGACTTACGTCGGCAAAACGTCGGACCCCTGCGAACGTTCCGTTAAGACAGTTTCAGGTTCGGAATGATCTGTTTTTTCCGGCTCATGATGCCGGGCAGAACCACGCTGTCGCCGCTGACCTTGGCGTCAAATGATTTTTCGGCCAGGGTTTTGGTCAAATCGTTGGGGATCAGCAGTGTTGCTTCTTCGGAAAGGATATCAACCACAAACAGCAAGACCTGATCAACGCCGTCTTCCTTGGCGACGGTCGGCATTGCATCGATCAGTGCCTTCTTGCGATCCAGCACTACATCAGGCGCGGTGGTTTCCAGCACCGAGACGCGGAACTTCTTGCCATCGACCTCGTATTCCTTGCTGTCCATCCGCAACAGCTCGGCCTCGGAGAATGCAGATACATCGGATTTCGCCGCAAACATCTCACCCGCATAGCCGTGCAGGTCGATATTCAGCTCATCCGCCAGCTTCTCGGCCAGTTCCTTGTCCATCGGTGTGGTGGTGGGGGACCGGAATGCCAGCGTGTCGGACAGGATGCAGGACAGCATCAGCCCCTTGACGTTCTTTGGCATCTTGGTGGCCGCCGTTCCCATCATCTGATGCATGATCGTGGCGGTGCAGGCCAAAGGCCGGATCGTGATGTTGATCGGGTTCTTAGTTTCCAGCCCGCCGGTCAATTTGTGATGGTCGATGATCGCGATGACCTTAGCGTTATTGATGTTCTCTGGCAGTTCGGCCGGATTGTTGGTGTCAACGATGACGCATTCCTGATCGTTCTCGACGTCCTTGATCACGTCGGGCAGGGTAAAGCCCCATTTTTTGGCGACAAACTCAGCCTCTGTATTGGGTTCGCCAAGCAGCACCGCTTTGGCGTCGATCCCGGTGTGGTTCAGGAACCATTCCCAGATCAGGGGCGAACCGGTGCTGTCAGTGTCGGGGGCTTTGTGGCCGAAAACGAGTGTGGTCATGGGGGTCACTTTCCATCAGGGCGCAATTTGCCCCGTGTATATGAGTGTCTGTCAGGGCTGTCACCCCATGGCTGTGGTTTGACGTTATGGTTGGGATTATGGTAACCTTGCGGCGCTCAATAGGAGGAACCTGACAATGGACAAACTCGCTTAAACCGCTTGCATTGATCAATGGGCAAGGATGCCCGCCACCCTTTTGAGAAGGAGCACCCTGACAATGGACATGACTGACTGACGCCATTTGGCGATCCGTTTGGCCGTTTCGGCCCCATGATCATTTACAGATGAGGTGCAAAGATGCCCCATAAAACACCAAAGCCCCGCAAGACGGGCGCAAAACCCCTGTCCGTCACGAACCGCAGGGTCATTCGCCCTGATCCGGTGGGCGGGCGACCCGGCAATGTCCCCCAAAGCCCGAACCGGCAGCGGCGTGACAGCAAACGCCCGCCGCGCTTCCCCGGTCGGTTGGGCGGACGATAGTTGATAGCCCCGTCGCCGATCAAAGGCGACGGGGCTTACACGAGCGTTCGAATTGCATTTGGCTGGCCTTGAAAGGAGTCCCCGAATGCCCCGTGAGGCCGATCTATATCCCCCATCAAGACCTATCTTCAGCGACAAGGCTATGAAGTAAAAGGCGAGGTCGGCGCGGCAGATATCGTGGCCCGGCGGGTGGGGCGAGTCGATACGACGAAGGCGAACCCGGTTGGACCGCCGGCGTCAGCGTTCTGCGATGAAGCCGCCTTGCACCAGCACCTCGTCGTCGCCGAGTTCACTCACGCTAAAGGATACGGTGCCGCCAATGGCCTCCGCCCCTGCACCGAAGAAGGTACCTTCGAGGGTGCCGCCGTCAAAAGTTTCACCTGGTTGAAAGGCGTCTCGCGGTGAAAGGCTGGCTGTGACCCCGTTTGCATCTATAGCGCCGTCCAAAAGCAGATATGTCTGGGCGTCCAGCATATTTTCTATGGCGCCGTGGTTGAGGCTACCGGTCACGCTGCGCGGGTCATCAAAATTCACACTCACGGTGATCGTACCTTCTGCGTTGGCATATACACCGTCGCTGTATCCAACCACATCAATGCCACCGTTATAATCGACAGATCCTGTTTCGGTCGCGATGAACGCAGGGTCTGTATCAAATCCGAATACGATATAGCCACTGCTGTTGTTCGGATCCTCCGGGTTGTCGAACTCCAGCAGCCCCGACTGAACGACCGTGCCACCCGCCCCGTCAGCCGTCCGTTCTGTCGTAAACCGGGCATCTGTTTCCAGGGCGTTGCCGGTAAACCTGACATAGCTGTCGCTGGTCGGACTTTGGCGGAAAAGGGTTCTCGTATCCCCATCTACCGTGACGACCATTCTCGCGAGATCGCTTGTCTGGCCATCCTGGGTCTCACCGCTGACGAACCGGACCGAAACCGGCACGGTCTGCGCATCACCTGATGAGTTTGAGACGACAATGCGCCCATCGCTGAGCGAGCGGAAATTGATCGATGAGGCAATTTCATCGCTTGGTGTGGCAAATCCGGTCTGGGCCAGAGGGGTAAAGACAGTTTCGCCGTCTGATGTTTCGCCAGTGCAAGCGGTCAATGCGAGCGTGGCCAGCGCTATGGAAGCTTTGCTGTTCATTGTGAAGGTCATGAATTCGTCCTGTCGTAATTGGTCATTGGAAGGATACAAACCAAGGCTGCTCGTCCGGTGGATTTGCCTTTGTACACACAAGTGTTTCGAACGCTTTTTGGGGATAGCTTCGCAGGTTATATGCGGGCGTCAATGGTTGACGGGGGGATACGGGTCTCTTGCGCGAAATAGTGTTAACGCCAGCACACATTTTTTGTTGATCGTTTCCTTGTAGTTACAAGGTTAACCCGTGCAC
The DNA here is from genome assembly GCF_046762905.1 of Yoonia sp. R2-816. Lineage (NCBI taxonomy): Bacteria > Pseudomonadati > Pseudomonadota > Alphaproteobacteria > Rhodobacterales > Paracoccaceae > Yoonia > Yoonia sp. R2-816. The sequence continues at coordinate 46,714 of NZ_JBKQXN010000352.1, forward strand.
GTCAGCGAAGTTTCCGTTTGAAATGATCACATCCATTGCGCAAGTTACACGCCATGACAAAACTGCGAGAGGCCGATTTATACCCCCCGATAAAAGCCTATCTTAAGCGGCAAGGCTATGACGTAAAAGGCGAGGTGGGGGCCGCTGATGTTGTGGCCCGGCGCCGTGCCGAAGCGCCGGTTATCGTCGAGTTGAAACTTGGATTTTCGCTCGCCTTGTTTCATCAGGGCATCGAGCGGTTGGCGATTACTGATCTGGTTTACCTGGCTATACCAGCCGGTGGAAAGACCAAGGCGCTGAAGGCGAATGTGAAGCTTGCCCGCAGGGTTGGTCTGGGTGTGATGACCGTGCGACTGCGCGATGGACATGTCGAGGTGTTGGCCGACCCCGGGCCATATGCGCCGCGCAGGTCTAAGAAAAAGGCGGCGCGGCTCTTGCGCGCCTATGATCGCCTGAAGGGCGACCCCAACAGCGGCGGCGCGACCCGGCATGGCATTGTGACAGGTTACCGGCAGGATGCCCTGCGCTGCGCCCGGTTTCTGGCAGTCCACGGTCCATCAAAAGGGGCGATTGTCAAAAACTGGGCCGAAGTGCCGGATGCCACCCGTATCATGGCCGCCGATCATTATGGCTGGTTTCAGCGTGTCAGCCGCGGCGTCTATGATTTGACAGAGGCTGGTCATCAGGGGCTTGCAGATTACGGGGACGTCTGAACGCTATTGCATCTGCTGCAAGGTCCAGCCTTCGTCATCCAGAAACTGCAGGATCCCGTCATCGCCGATCAGATGTGCAGCACCGACAGCAACGACGATCTCATCATGCATCTGCGTTGCGTCGCGGATCACGGGCATCCAGTTGCGATTGCGGTCGATCAGCAGGGCGGCTTCGGTCTGGGCGAACAAATCCTCGGCCTCGGCCGGATCAACGCCCGGTGTGGTCATGATCGCAAAGCGCGACATTTCCCATAATGTGCCCACGTCCCCGGCAAAATAGCGATCCAGCATTGCCACGAACATCTGTTTCTGGGCGTCAGGCGACAGCAGATTGATCCGCAGCATGTCGATCTGATCCTCAATCGGGTCACTATTAAAGATATCAAACAGGGTGGTGACATCCTCAAGCGATTGCATCGGGACCCCGGCGCTTTCGGCATCTTCCATGATCATCAGGTCCAGCCCCAGATCGCCGGCCATCATGCCTTGCATCGCGCAGGGCGGCACGGATAGCATAACCGACAGATACCAGGGCTGCATCTTGGCGGCCATGAATGGCGGGATAGACCGGGCGTTGGCCGCGTCAGCGATCAGCCCCCATGTTTCATCGTCCACCAGATCGCGCAATGTCGGCCCTTCGTTGATAAACAGGATGCCCGGGTCGGTGATCAGCAACTGTTCCAGCGCTTTTTTGTCCTCTGGCGTGGCTTCCAGCATGATCAGGTCAGCCGATTGAACCGTGTCCTGGATGCGGGCGCGGATATCTTCCAGCCGTGGATCGTAGATATGCATGGTGCCGACGACGGTAACCCGCCTGTCATCTTTTGTGGCGGTCCACAGCAGCCCCTCGGAATACGGCATTTCAGCGACGGCTGCGGCCAGTTCTGCCCTGTCCTGCGCTGACAGTTGGTTCAGATAGCTTTCACCGACACATTGCGCGGCGGCGGGCAGGCCGATCAGGGTAAAAAAAATGGCAGCGAGGCGCAGAAGCATGATCATTCCTTGTAATGGCTGCCCTTAACCTAAGGATGACGCGCCCCGGGTCAATTACCCGAGGCGGTTTTGCAGGATCATCCGCTGGCCCATCCGGATCAACCACCGACCAAACGTATCGCGCAAGGTCCGGCGTGGTGGTGGTACAACCTTTAGCTGTGGCCGTCCCAGCGCCGGTGCGCCTGATGGCAGCTCTACCTCACCATCGCTCAATATCCACGGGGCCACCAATGGCGCCGGTGGCCAGCCCGCGACTGCAGGGCTCAACCGCAAGCGTTCTGCAATCCCGCGCCGTTTGGCAGGCCGACTGTCGCTTTGGTGGTGTATGTCCGGTCCGATCTTGTGATCGACCGTGAAAAATGGGGGATGCATTTGTGTATCCGATCAGAATGTCGTCTTGGGAAAAATCAGCGGGCCATTCAGGGCCGCCGACATGCAATGCCGTGGCCTAGCACCAGAGGGTGAGGTTATCCTTTCTGAGCATTGCATTCTCCTTGATTCGTGATCGTGTTCGGGTGGTTTAACCCAAGGTCACCCGGTTCCCCAAGCATTTTTTTGGTGGGATCCAGATGTGTGGGTTTTCGGCCAGACCAAGGACGACGCAAAGGAATACACGGTGAGATTGTTCTGCGTAAATAGTACAAAACATGAACACATGAGTCCATATCGATTTACCAACCGCCAGCGATTGGGCATTTTCGCTGGCGCGTTCAATCACTTTATTGACCGCAAATCAGCTCCTTGGCGGATATTCGGCAACTTGCCGAACAGGCCAAGAACAATGACAACCAGGCCGTCGAAGTCGGCAGTGGTGGCATGGGTCAGGCCGAGCGTAACTTGACCCGGCGCAAATAATAAGGCCCCCTGCAACATGCTGGGGGCCCGAAAATTTTGAAAAGTTTAAAATAGATCTTACCTACTAAAAAGTCTTTGTCCTTGTTCTACCCCAGAATGTTGATGATCATTGCCAACAACGCCACTGCGATAAAGGTTGTCGCTTCGGGGCCAAGAACACTCATAAAACGCATGAACTCTTTACCTCCCCACTCGTTACAAGACAGAGACTACGCCAAACGGCTGCGGGGTTCTGTGCGTTTTGTCACTTAATCCGAAAAATTATGTCGAACTTTCGGAAAGTGCATCGAGATCAAGGATTTCGATGCGCTGACGCGATGATTTGATCGCCCCGCGCTTAACCAGTTTGCTGATGGACCGGCTGACCATTTCCCGGTTCGCACCAATACTGCCAGCGATTTCGGCATGGGTTGGCGCATTGTTGATCACGGCGCCACTGGCCAGCTTGCCATGTTCTGCGGCCAGCCGCAGCAGGTAGGTGCCAACCCGCTGTTCCACAGACATGGTGGTCATTTCCATATTGCGTTCTGTCAGCGTTCTGATCCGCGCGACAAGCTGCTGTGTGATCCGGTCACGCACCAACGGCACGTTGTTGAACATCGCCAGGAAACTGTCCCGCTTCAGTGATAGCACCCGTGCCTCGGTTTTGGCGAAAACCGCGAGCGAACGGGGGATCCCATCGAGCGCGGCGAGTTCGCCGAAATAGGCCCCTTCCGGGAAACGGGAAAAGACGATCTCGCGACCCTCATCTGTCCAGAAAACCGCCAGAATCGACCCGGACAATAGAAAGTAGAGATCAAACGATGGGTCTTGCTGGTCAAACACGGTTTGCCACGCCGCCAGCTTCTGTTCGCTGAAATTCAGGTTAATTCCGCTCAGATCAGCCGGGCTAAGCCCTTCAAAAAGCGGCAAATTATACGACAGAAGTTGTTCAGCGTTCATCCAGCGTCCAGCTTGCGTTGCGCCGGTGCCGCAGTGCGGGGCAGTGGCAGAGGGGTATGCCAGATGTGACCCAACGTCGCCCGATTGTCCATACATACTATGGTCTGATGCAGGAATGGCTCCGCCGGGCCAGTCCGCGTCACGCGCGCCAGTCAGTTGATCGAAATCACAATTTGCCCGTGAACCGGGCGATACAGATCAGTTTATCGGGATCGGATCCTTTGCTGAGTTGTCATCGAAAAGGCAGCTCCACGGTGCTGCAACACCGATGGAGAGTTGTGGTGCTGCGTTGACGCGAGCCGTCAGGCCAATTCTGCCGTGATGGCACTGACCGCCCGACATGAGCGGCAGATTGTCGACCAATGCGCCGTAACCCATCAGCCGTTGCCCATCGAAACGCTTGATCCGGCGCGCCGTCTTGGCGTCGGACCCGAATGCGTCGATCGCAGACAGGCTAAGCGTCAGGATCGGCAGCGCACCTGCACCGCCAATAGTATAGCTGAACCCCAGGGTTGAGACAGGCAGGGCTGCTGTAGACGCCGGCCTGTCGGTGATACTGTCAATGGTCATCGACAAAACCTCGGGGCAGACTTGCGCCCGTTTGGCGAGGTCCGGCAGGCAGCGGCGCGTCGCATTTTGCATTTCAAAGTGAAGCGTGACCTGCCCAGTGGTGCCGTCAAAGCTGACCATCGTCGCCTTGGTGTTGTCACCCAGATCAGTGATCGACGGGCAACCACCATCGGAACAGATAAGATCGGACAGATCAGATGCGGTCGCGGGCAGTTCAGCGGAAAGTGTGCAATGCAGGCCATCGGAGCTTTGGCGCAGCCCAAGCCACGCACCATATCGCAGAGGGCCTGTGCCTTGCGCGGCGCTGATCACATCGCGCAGCGAGGATGGGGGCGTTTTTGCCCCAAGGCTGCGCATGATCCGACAAACCTCTGCCACCCGACTGGTGGGATCCGTGATGGGGTCGGCAACCTCGGTCGTCAGTTGTAGGTCCGGCTGACCAGAAGAAAACAGCATCTCGACAGGTGCGCCTGTCGCAGTCAACTGGCTGCGTCCCCAGGCCGCCCAGCCGCCGGGGTCCATAACGCCGATATTGTGCAGCACCCGCTCAAGCGCTTCGCCCGCCTCGCCATGGCGGCGCAGATACCAGCACCAGTCAAGGTCGCTGCGTCCGGGAATGGCGGGGGAGAAGTTGAACATCGGGCCTCTCATTCTATTGGTTGGTTTCTGATTTTGGAAAGTGGCGCGCCGCGGGGACGCGCCGTTTACTCGTTACCCTTCATGCAAGGCTAGCTTCGGGACGGGAAAATGCCTTGCAATGCGATGATGTAGTTGATGCAGAGCGATGGCTGCATGTTGTTGTGCGGTGCGCCGTCGCCGGCGGAACCGATGGTTTTGTCATTGAGCGGGATGTCCGGCTCGGCGGCGTCATCAACCGGTGGAACATAGATCTTGGCCCGGCCAAGCGCGTCGCCGGGTTTGGGTGTGTTATGGGTGGCACGCTTGCAGACCGACATGTCATGGCGATGCGCGGGCATTTGTGCAGCTGTCAATGTGACGTCTTCCTGTCCCATGGCATCGCCGGGATTGCGCGCTGTCAGCCCGTCCCCCTGGCCCGCATGCACCGGGGTGCGCCCCCGAAGATCAGGCAGCGCAAAGGTCGTGCGGCCATCGCCGCCATAGGTCACACCAAGAATGGCGAATAGGGCCTCGTTCTGGGAAATCTGGACCAGCTGACCATCACAGAACGCCCATCCGCGCGGCGCGAAACTGCCCGCGAACAGCATGATCTGTCCGATAATTGGTTCCATTTTGTCCCTGGCTCCGTTGCACCCTGATGGAAGGCTATCCAATCAAGGTTGACTAAACGGTAAAACTTGCGGCGGGAACGGTCTGTGTCGCAGCGCACATTCGCCACAGAAGTTAAGACAAAATTAACCTTGCGCGATGTTGCAATGGTGGTCGCTGGGGATCGGCAAACGCCCCTTCGATCATGGCACTAACCCTCGCATTTACTGGGGTTTGAACGCCGTGAACCTCGCCACGCGCGACGATATGCCCGTTGAGCCATGCAACCTCGGACGCCCGCCCGAGTGCATAGTCATCGGCCATTGAGGATCGTGCTGCCGGATCGATCCGCAGCATGGATTGGGCGATCCGCAGGAAGATGAAATCGGGCAGGCGCAGCAGTGTGGGCAGAATGCGTGGATGCACCTTGCCCAGCCGTTCCAGCCGGATGCCTTCGGCGCGGGCCACGGCAAGCCCCTCGCTGATGCAGGCGGCCAGCACCCGCCGCCAGTTTCGATCTTCCAGCTGGGTTTTTAAGGGCAGGCCGGACAGCGCGTTGAGCGCATTGTTGAGGTTCATCAACAGTTTGGACCATTGCACGCCTTGCATATTGTCATGGCAAAGAGCGGTCAGCGGTGTGTTGGCCAGCGCATCGCAGAGCGCGCGCCCGGTCGGCCCAAGGATGATTTCGCCGTCGGTTGTCTGGCTGAAATGGTCAGGCCTGCTGCGCACGACGTTAAAGCCGACCATGCCCGGGGTGATCCGGTCAGGCCCCAGCGCCTGCCCCAGCATGTCGCAGTTGGTGACCCCGTTTTGCAGGCTGATGATCTGTGCCGTGTCCGGTGCATGGTCCAGGATGATCTGTGCCGCGCTGGCGGTGTCGGACGATTTCACGCAGAGCAGGATCATCGTCGCATCGGTCAGCGCCGCGGGGTCGGCGGTGACAATCGGGGTGCTGCGATGGGGTGTGCCGTCCATCGCGCTGACGGTCAGCCCATTGGCCAGTGCGGTGACAAGCGTGTCCCGCCCGATCAGGGTGACGGGGTGCCTTGCTGCCGCCAGCATGCCACCGACATAGCAACCGATGGACCCGGCCCCCAGAACCGTGATCATCCCGCGGCCCGCCCGGCCCGCCGCCCGGAATGGATGCAACCGCCAAGGAATGTGCCCTCCAGCGCGTTGTTGCCGTGGTAGCCGCCACCGCCGAAACCTGCCGCCTCGCCCGCTGCATAGAGCCCGTCGATGGTTTTGCCACCCGGCGCAAAAACCCGCGCGTCAAGGTCGGTGTGGATGCCGCCCAGCGTCTTGCGCGTCACGATATGCAGTTTGACGGCGATCAGCGGTCCCTTGGTCGGGTCGAGGATTTTGTGCGGTTTGGCGGTGCGGATCAGTTTGTCACCCAAGTAGTTGCGCGCGGTGTGGATCGCGGAAATCTGGGCGTCCTTCGTGAAGGGGTTGTCGATCTGCGCATCGCGAGCGTCGATCTGGGCGCGCAGGCGGGCGGGGTCGATCAGGTTGCCGCCGAGTTGGTTCATGCCGCGCACAAGCGTGTCGAAATCATTGGCGACGACGAAATCCTCGCCTTTTTCCTTGAACGCCTCGACCGCCGTTGTGGCACCCTTGCCCAGCCGTTCCTTGAGCACGCCCCGCCATTGCCCGCCGGTCAGGTCGGGGTTTTGTTCGGAGCCTGAGAGGGCAAATTCCTTTTCGATGATCTTTTGCGTCAGGACGAACCAGGTGTGGTCATGCCCGCGTCTGCAGATTTCATGCAGGGTCGACATGGTGTCGAAACCGGGCAGGCAGGGGGCTGGCAGCCGTTCGCCGGTGGCGTCGAACCACATGGATGAGGGGCCAGGCAGGATGCGGATGCCGTGTTTGGGCCAGATCGGATCCCAGTTATGCACCCCTTCGGTGTAGTGCCACATCCGGTCGGTGTTGATCAGTTCGGCCCCGGCATCGCGCACGATATCAAGCAGCAGCCCGTCCACATGTTCGGGCACGCCGGACACCATTTTTTCCGGCAGTGGCCCGGATTTGCTGGCGTCCCAGTTGCGCCGGACCAGATCGAAATTGCCGCCGATCCCGCCGGAGGTGACGATGACCTGATCACAGCGGATGTCAAAACAGTCGATCACGTCGCGGTTGGTGGCGGCCCCGCGTGCGGCGTCATCGGGGGCGAGGATGTCACCGGCGACGCCCGTGACCTTGCCGTTTGTGATGTCCAGCTGCGTGACCCGGTGGCGGAAGCCGAAGGTGACCTTGCCCGCCTTCTCTGCGTCCAGCACCCGGTCTTCGAACGGCTTGAGCACGCCGGGGCCGGTGCCCCATGTGATGTGAAAGCGCGGGATCGAATTGCCGTGCCCATCGGCAAAGCTGCCGCCGCGTTCGGCCCAGCCGACCACGGGAAACCAGCGCATGCCGAGGCTGTGCAACCAGGGCCGCATGTCGCCGGCCGCGAAATCAAGATAGGCGTTGGCCCATTCACGCGGCCAGTGGTCTTCGGGCCGGTCGAACTGGGCTGAACCCATCCAGTCATTCAGGGCCAGCGCGTGACTGTCCCTGATCCGCAGCCGCCGCTGTTCGGGCGTGTCGATCATGAAGAGCCCGCCGAGCGACCAGAATGCCTGTCCGCCGAGGTTCTGCCGCCCTTCCTGATCAAGGATCGTGACGGTTTTGCCCCGGTCGATCAGTTCATTGGCGGCAACCAGCCCGGCCAGCCCGCCGCCGATGATCACCACATCGCTTTGCATCATGCCGCCCCCTTTGTGGCCCGCCGCATCAGGTAACCGCCGGGCAAGGCCCCCAGATACATCAGAATACCATACATGGCCGCAGGCAGGGCGATGGCTGGCAGCGCCTCTGGCCCCGCATGGATAATCCCGGCGAGCGTGATGCCGAGGGTGGAGTTCTGGATGCCGGTTTCCATCGCGATGGCCGCCCGGTCACGCACGCCAAGCCCGGCGCCGGTGGCGATGGCCCAGCCAAGGGCCAGCAGTACCACGACCATGCAGAATGTCAGCGGGGCGAGGGTGGCCAGATTGGCGGTGAACACATCCCATGATGCGGCCAGCGCCCCAATGACGATGACGACGAAGAGGATGGTGGCGAGGACGGATACCGCCCCTTCGATCCGCCCGATAAATGTCGGGGCCACCGCCCGCAGGATCATGCCCAGCACGACTGGCACCGTGGTAATCGCGAACATGGCGAGCGCAAGGCTGGTGATGTTGATGTCCAGACTGCCCGCATCCATGAACAGTCCCGCCCAGAAGACGACGAGGATCGGCACGGTTACCACCGACAAAAGGCTGATCAGCCCGGTGAGCGAGATAGAGAGCGCCAGCGTGCCGCCCACCAGTTTGGTCAGGATGTTTGAGGTGACGCCGCCCGGGCAGACGGACAGGATCATGATTCCAAAGGCGAGTTCGCCTGACATGCCGAAGATCATCACGAAGCAGTAGGCGACCAAAGGGATCAGGACCACCTGCGCGAACAGGCCCGCGATCAGGGCGCGGGGCTGCCGGATGATCCGGACGAAATCGCCGACGGCCAGCCCCAGCCCGAGTGACAACATGATGATCCCGAGGGATATCGGCAGGAAGATTGAAATGAGCGCGTCCATGGCGATGATCCCTGTCGTTTACTTTTTGTTGTGGATCATAGTTGCGGTTGTGCCGGGCTTGTCAAACGACGGTCAGGTTTCCGTTACGTCGCCGCATCATTCTCCTTTCCAGACAGGTGGTCGTTTTTCGATGAAGGCCCGCGCGCCTTCTGTTGCGTCCGCGCTATTACCGATCTTGCCAATGATCTGATCATTGGACGGCCATTGGGCGATATCCATCTCCTCGTAGGCGCGGGTTGCGATCTCAAGCGTGCCACGAACGGCCAAGGGGGCGTTTTGCGCAATCTCAGATGCCAGCGCCTTGGCTGCGGTCAGGGCCTCGCCATCTGGTGTGACCTTGTTCAGCACACCCCATTGCGCCATTTGATCGGCGCCGTAGGGTTTGCCGGTCAGCAGCAGTTCATTGGCCAAGGCGCGGGGGATGTAGTGCGGCAGCCGGATGGCCCCGCCTGCGCCGGGGATCAGGCCGATCCGGACCTCTGGCAAAGCGAATTGGGCGGATTGGCCGGCGATGGCCATGTCGCAGGTCAGCATCATCTCGAACCCGCCGGCCAGTGCGGCGCCTTCGGCGAAGGCCTTGAGGTCCATGCCTGCGCAGAACAATTTGCCTGCGCCGGTCAGGATGGCGGCGCGCACATCCTTGTCGCCTTCGGCCCGGTCGAATGCGTCGCGCAGGGCGTCGCAGACTGCCGGGTTGATCGCGTTGCGTTGATCGGGACGGTTGAGGGTGACAATCGCGACGCCGTTTTCGGCGTGGTAGAGGACAGGTTCATTGTTCATCTTCTGCTTCCTTTTCGGCGCGGGCGCGCAAGTCTGCGCGGATGATCTTGCCGGTGGTGGTCATTGGCATGTCGTCGATGAAACGCACCACTCGGGGAAATTCGTAGGCGGCGAGTTTGGTTTTGACGTGGGCGGCGATATCGCTGGCCAGATCATCGGACGGGCTGTGCCCCGCGGCAAGCTGAATGTAGGCCGCGACGATGGTGCCGCGGATCGGATCGGGTTTACCCACGACCCCGGCCAGTTGCACGGCAGGATGGGTGAGCAGGCAATCTTCGATCTCGGCCGGGCCGATGCGGTAGCCGCCGGAACTGATGATATCGTCGTCGCGCCCGATGAAACGGATGCGACCGGTGGGGGTCTTGCAGCCCTTGTCGCCGGTCAGCAGCCATTTTTGACCGTCGATGGTGATGAATTTGGCGGCGGTCGCGTCAGGCTTGTTCCAGTATTCCAGAAACATCACCGGGTCGGGTGCGCGGACGGCGATGCTGCCTTCCTCGTCCGTGTCGCAGATGCGCTGGGTGTTTTCATCAATCACCTCGACCGTGTGGCCCGGCACTGCAAAGCCCATGACCCCAGGTTCCGCCGGTTCCAATGCAGCGCAGGAGGATACGATCATGTTGCATTCGGTCTGGCCGTAGAATTCGTTGATGGTGGTGCCGAATACCTGCTGCCCCCAGGCGATCAGCTCCTTGCCCAGCGTCTCACCACCGCTGGCGACGGACCGCATCGGCACAGGTTCGGTCGGTGTATCGAGCCGCATCAGTTTCAGCGCGGTGGGCGGCAGGAAGGCGTTGCGGATATTGTGCGTGCGGATCAGGTCGAACGCGGCGTGCGCGGTGAATTTGCGGAACCGGCAGGCCACAACGGGAACACCATGGTGCAAGGCGGGCATCAGCACATCGAGCAGGCCGCCGATCCAGGCCCAGTCCGCCGGGGTCCAGATCCGGTCGCCAGGTTGGGGAAAGAAATCATGGCTCATCTCGACCCCAGGCAGGTGGCCAAGCAGGACGCGATGGGCGTGCAATGCGCCCTTGGGGGCGCCGGTGGTGCCGGAGGTGTAGATCAGGATCGCGGGATCGTCGGACTTGGTCGGTACCGGAGAAAAATTATCAGATTGAGTAGTGGTGAGCGCGTGCAGGTCTTCGGCGCCATTGCTGGCCCCGTCAATGCTCAGAATGATGGACAGATCGGGAAGTTGGTCACGCAAGGTTGCCAACACTGCTGCACCGTCTGCATTCGTGATGACTGCACTCGCTGCAGAATCCCGCAGGCGGTGCAAAAGCGCGTCCGGCCCAAACAGCGTGAAAAGCGGCAGGGAAATGCCGCCCATCTTGGTTATAGCGACATGCGCGACAGCGGTTTCGACACACTGGGGCAACAGCACGGCAATGCGTGATCCTTGCGGCACATGGTCGGTCAACGCGTTCGCCAGTTGGTTCGACATGCGGCGCAAATCCGCGAAGGTGTGGACAACAGATCGACGGTCAGCAGCTACATCGATGATGGCTGGGCTGTCAGGGGCCGTGGCTGCAGGTCTGTCGCATATATCCACGCCAATATTGTAGTATTCGGGGATCGCCCAGCAAAACGCATCTCGCGTTTCTGCTATCGTTGGCTGTTGGTGCAACACGCTGCCCTCCCCGCAAGAAAAATGAACAGGCGTTCAGTTAAAGTCAATGCGAGGACACGAGAATCGCAAGGTATTGATTCGGCTAAGATATTGCGTTTTTCTAGCAGAGGTTGTGCTTGGGATCGGCATTATCCCGCTTAAGCGCCAAATTTCCGCAACGTCAGCCTAAAAATAGATAAATATTTCTTTTTTGGCATGATTTCCGTAAGGCCCTTATTTTGTTGAATAAATATCGATAATTTACTATGGGTTAAGTATGTCAAGCCGCAATAAATGGGGTATTCCCGCAACATTAACCGAAGATGAACAAGGTGTTTTCTGACCGTTCATGATGCACCTTTCATACCGGTTTTAACGGGTTCTTAATGTCTTTGGGGAGGCAGGACAGAACAAGTACCGGATTATGGAGTGTTACATGTTTATCGGGCAGTTCCCCACAGACGAATGCGTCGCAGTCGATCAGACGGATTGCGTGACCCATATTTCCAGCCATCGCAAGTTCATGGCTGGCAAGCGCAATGAGGGCAAAGATACACCGCAACGCTCCAAACCGATCGAGATTGATCCTTTTCCCAAGGTTGATGATATCATTGACCGCTTGACCAGCGACACAGAAGTTGCTGATCTGCGCATCAGAGCCAGATCATAGGGGACGACGTCTTTATCTCGTGTGAAATTGGTGGGGGCCAGTTAAATAGTGAGCTACCATGAAATCGTGGCTGCCGACATTCGTGATGCTAACATGGTTAGCGCCTTCGGCATCGTTTGCCGACATCCAGGAGCTCTCTCAAACCGAGCTGCGGTCCGTTGTTGCGTCTTCTGACGTTATTGCAACGTCACGCCTGATCAACGGGGTAGAAAGATATACCGGTGGTCAGGTCGTCGAAGTACGTGCATTTCTGGTTGATGGTATCCTCGCCTACCGGGCGCTTGTTCGCCAGCCCGACGGTCAGCTTGGAACGATCATGGTTGATGGCAGCACCGGACACGCAATTACACCTACATCTCGCGCTGGACGCCAAGTAACCGAGCTTTCACGCACGCCAAGCGCCGTTACGACTGCAAAGGAGTCCAACGGAAACGGTCGCAACACGTCCAGTGGCCTGCTGAATCGCGGCAATAGCAATGGCGGCGGGAACGGCAATGGCAACAATGGCAACGGCAATGGAAATGGCGGCGGCAGCGGTTCCGGAAGCAACGGAAACGGTGGTGGCAACAGCGGCGGCAATAGCGGCGGTGGAAACGGCGGCGGCAATAGCGGCGGCAGCGGCGCCGGAAGCAACGGCAACGGCGGTGGAAACAGTGGCGGCGGCGGCAACGGCCGTGGCAATAACGGAAACGGCAATGGCGGCGGTAGCGGTGCCGGCAGCAACGGTAACGGTGGTGGCAACAGCGGCGGCGGGAATGGCCGCGGAAATGGCCGAGGATAACGCCAGGTCAGCCAAAAACTTGCCCCAAAAAAGACATTAGGGCAGATTAGCCACATCGTTATGCGTATATTACTTGCAGAAGACGAGCATGTGCTCGCAAGCCAAATCAAAAGCGTTCTTTGCTCTGAAGGCCGTGTTGTTGACGTTGTCCATGACGGTGCCGAAGCCCAGTTTCTGGGAGAGACGGAACCTTACGACGTCATCGTTCTGGACATTGGCCTGCCCCAACGTGACGGCCTGACCGTTCTCAAGAATCTGCGCGCCAAGCAGATCGACACGCCGGTGCTGATCCTGACGGCGCGCGATGGATGGTCCGACAGGGTTGACGGACTTGATGCCGGTGCTGACGATTACCTGACGAAGCCGTTCCACATGCCAGAGCTGTCAGCCCGTGTAAGGGCCATGATCCGACGCAAGTCAGGCCAGACAAACCCCGTGTTTGAAAAGGGTAATGTGGTCTTTGATACGCGCAGCAACCAAGTGACGTTGAATGGTATTCCGGCTACACTGACGGCCCAGGAAATTGCGGTTCTGTCTTACCTGTTCCATAACTCAGATCGTCTGGTGTCCCGAACCGAGCTGTCGGAGCATATCTACGAATACGATGGCGATCGAGATTCCAATACCATCGCTGTCTTCGTCAACCGTCTACGCAAGAAGCTGGGCAACGAACTCATCGAAACTGTCAGGGGCCGCGGCTACGTCATCAAAGTTGCTGCATGAGGTCCTTGCGGACTCGGGCTGTTGTCGGCGGGATTATTTGGGCGATCTGCTCCATCCTCATCGGCGTCTTCGGGCTTGCATCATATCTCGATACTCAGACACAAGCGCGCTTTGACGAGCTATTGATCACGCGCCACACACAAGCCGTGATCGAAGTCGCCAACGCCTATGAAAATCCAGATCAAATCGCAAACCGCATCGGTGATCCGGCTTATCGGCAGCCCTTCTCTGGTCAATACTGGCAGGTCGAAGGTCCTGATGGCGGGATTTACGTTTCAGCCTCTTTGGTTGATACGCTTTTGCCGCGTCCGGGTCCGCAGATCGGCCGCATTTCGATTGGGAACTTTGTCGGCCCGACAGGCGAGCGACTGCGCCGGATCGAAGAATGGCTCACGCTGGAAGATGGGTCGGTCTGGCATGTGCAGGTGGCAGCGTCGTTGCAAAGTCTGTTTGAAGATAGAGCAAAGCTGCGCGGTAATCTGGTTCTGGCTTTTGGTCTGATTGCGACACTCGGTGTCATTGGCGCTTTCTTACAGGCATCAACGACCCTACGCCCTCTGAACGATCTCCGCCGCGATGTGCTGTCGCGCTGGGATACCGAAGGTGATCTGGATGCGGCTGCTTATCCAATTGAGGTCGCGCCGCTTGTGACAGATATCAACACGCTTTTGGAACGGAACCGCGAAATTGTGAGCCGCTCGCGCCGTCAGGCCGCTGATCTGGCGCATGCGGTGAAAACGCCTTCGGCCATCGTGCGCAACGAACTGGAAAAACTGGCAAAGGCGGGGCAGCCGATGGGTGCGTCGATTGAGGCATTGGACCGTCTTGATGCCCAGTTGAAACGGTCATTTGCCCGTATGCGTGCCGATGGAGGCAGTGCGGCCATGCACACCTACACCGACCTGGATACCTCGCTGGGCCGCATGACCCGCGCCTTCAGCGCGCTGGCACGCAATCAGGATAAAGCACTCACTTCCGCCATTGATCCCGGTCTGCGGGTTCGGATGGATCAGAACGACTTTGAAGAGGTCATTGGCAATCTGATGGATAACGCGATGAAATGGTCAGAGAGTACGATCTACATCGCGGCAAAACAGGCGGATGACGAGGTTGAAATCCTGATTGAAGATGATGGTCCGGGCATTTCTGAAGATGATTACGGACTGGCTACTCTCAGCGGGCAGCGGTTGGATACGTCCAAGCCGGGTACGGGGCTGGGTCTCGCAATCGCGGCCGACCTCGCCCACGCATATGGTGGCAAGATTTCTTTGGGCGAAGCGCGGGAACTTGGCGGGCTCCTGGCCATGGTCCGGCTGAAAACCTCCGGTCTGTGACACCACCTCATCATCGCGCTGGCCCTACAGGCCCCACAACGCTAGACACTGGCGGCAAATCATCGGGGCCAAATAATGCGCAAACTGACATTTCTGGTGCTCATCCTTGGCGCGCTTTACAGCGGATACTGGTTCTACGGTGCCCGTTCGGTTGAGCAGGGCGCGTTGCAAGCCATCGAACAGGCGCAGCAAGACGGGTGGGGCGTGTCCTACAGCGCCCTGCAGACGGTCGGTTTTCCGTCGCGCTTCGACACCAGCGTCACCGACCTGACCTTAACAGCTGCAGATGGCCTTTGGTCTTGGCAGGCCCCGTTCCTGCAGGTCTTCGCGCTCAGCTACCAGCCCAACAAGGTGATTGCCGCCTTCCCGCCCGATCACAACCTGCGTTTGGGCGACCAGACCCTGCAGCTAATGACGGAGGATTTGCGCGCCAGTGCAGGGGTGAAGGCCAATACCGATCTATCGTTTGACTCGGCCACAATTGAAAGTGGCGCTTTGTCGGTCACGTCGGATTTCGGCTGGGTTGCGGCGCTTGAGCGGGCATTGATTGCCACCCGCGCCGCCGATGCGGCCAATACCTATGATGTTTACATGGATGCAGATGGTCTAATCTTGCCAGCCGACCTGATTGCCCAAATTGATCCCAAGAACCAACTGACTGATGTGATTGATCGTTTGGTTTTGGACAGCCAGGTCACGCTTGATCAACCATTGGATCGACACGCTGCGAACCCTCTTGCACAGTCTTTCACCTTGAACAGGTTTGCCATTGACTGGGGTGATATCGCCCTGGCCGCCGCAGGAACCATTGATATTGATGCGCTGGGCGTGCCTGATGGCCGGATCACAATCAAAACCGATCAATGGCGCGAGATTATTGATCTACTGGTGAATGCCGGCGCGATCCAACCCGGCGTGGCCCCGACAATCACCAATATGGCCAGCACCATGGCGCAAGAGGGCCAGACGCTGGAACTGCCGATCAGTTTTCAAAACGGATTCATGTCAGTCGGGCCGTTGCCCATCGGACCGGCGCCGCGGTTGCGTTAGTCTCGCCCGAACAAACCTGTTAATGCCCGGCGCACCAATGCTGTCACAGACGGGCGCTTGGCCAAGTGGAACGGCAATGGTCGGCACACCTCAATCGCTGCCACACCAACCCTCGCCGTCAGGGCGCCGTTCACGACGCCCTCACCAAACCGGCGCGATACTTTAGACAGCACGCTGCCACCGGCCACTGACCCGATCAGATCATCGCCTACGGCTACGGCACCTGTTGCGACCAGATGTGTCAGCACGGATCGGGTCAATCGCCAACTGCCCAACGTTCCGGCACGCCCGCCATAAACCTCCGCAATCCTGCGGATCATCCGCAGATTGGCGGTTAATGCTGTGAACAAATCGGCCAAGGCAATGGGCACAATCGCTGTGACCGTGGCCACCTGCCGGGCCGCCGCCTCGACCTCGCGCATCGCGCGGGCGTCCAGTGGCGCGATTAATGTCGTTTCAGCGAGGCCCAGTAACCCATCAGCATCCAGAATATCCGCCTGTCGCTCAGTCAATTCAGCGCGGACCCACGCCGTGTCTTCGCGTGCCGCATAAAGCCGGTCGAGCGCGGCAATCACCGCCCGAGCCCCTTTCAGGTCCGATGCGGCCAACGCATCTGCCGCCTGATGCTGAATCGTGTCCAGCCTGCGCAACCGGCCAAAGGCCGCCAGTTCCCGCAAGGCCACGACAAGCAGAACCAGTACCAGCAAAATCACCAGCGCCGTGGCGATCCCGCCAAGGATGACGGACCGTTCCAGCAAACCGGTCACGTAATCCCATGCAGCAAGCGAGGCGACAAAGCCAATCAGCGCCACCGCCAATGACCAGAACCATCGCGTTAAGCGGGACGGGCGGCGGGCCGCCAATGCGGCGACCTGTTGCATCGCTGCCGCCTTTTCAGGGCCGACAATGTCGGGGACAGCAGGGGCAGCCTCTGGCTTGGCGTCTTCGGCGTCTTCGAGATCGATCAGTACAGGTCCACGGCTCATGACCCAGCCCTCCAGACATAGCGGATATCGGGGACCTGTTCCTCATTTTTGGCGCCGTCCGTAAACCTTTCGGCGATAAACCCGTGTCGTTCATAGAACCGGCGCGCGCCCGTATTTGGCTGAAAACACCACAACGATAACTGGTCTGACCGCGTCTTCATCTTTTCCAGCAAGGCAGAGCCGATACCAAGGCCCCGTGCTGCGGCTGCTAGATAAAGTTGACTGATCTCTGTACCGTTGCGCACGACAAATCCTTTCACGCTGCTATCATCCGCAACGATAACATCATCCTTTTCAACGGCTTGGCCGATGAACCAACGGTCCTCTTCGATGGTATGCAGGCGCGGTACAAATGGCGTCGCAGTGAACCAGTCACCGATAATCTGCGCCATCGCCTTCACATCCTGATTTGTTGCCGCCCGCAAAATCATAGGCGATCACCGAGGAGGAACTGCGCGGCCTTGTCCAGCCGAATGTGGGGTGGTCCGTCGCCCGGGCGCAAGGTTAGTGGCGCAGGCGCAAAGTTCATGATGCTGTAATCCGCATCCAGCCATTTGTCCGACCCTTCACGCGCCGGGGCCAACAGATGTGACGGATCGGCGGGCAGCTTGCCGGGGTAGAACGCCGCCTGCTTGCCGTTTTCCAGCAACCGCCCCCGCACCACATCCAGCGGGCCATCCCGGTGCTCCACTGTTTCTTCGACCGTCGTGCGCAAGGCGGCAATCGACATCGCGGCCGTCTTGGCCCCTGCGAAATCGGCCCGATCCTTTGCCTCGCGCAACAGTGCCTCAGTGATAGCGGTCAGTTGCGGGTGCTGGCTGTGATGCAGATGGTCGGCCTTGGTGGCCGCAAACAAGATGCGTTCCACTTGCCGTCCCTGAAAGATCCGGGTCAGGAAGGCATTTCGCCCCGGCCGGAACGCCCCCAGAATGCGTGCCATGGCCGTACGCAGATCGTCCAGCGCAGCGGGGCCGGCATGGATCGCGCCCAGCACATCGACCAGCACGATCTGCCTGTCGATCTTGGCAAAATGGTCGCGAAAGAATGGTTTGACGATATTGCGTTTGTAGCTTTCAAAGCGTCGCTCAAACTCGCGCCCCAGCGATCCGCGGGGGAAACTGGCACCCTCCAGGGGGGCAAATGTCAGCACAGGCGATCCGGCCATGTCGCCGGGCAGCAAAAAACGTCCGGGCGAACAGTCTGAAAACCCCGCCTCGCGCGACGCTTTCAGATGCGCGGTATAGCTTTCGGCCAGGGCCTGCGCGTTAGGCTCTTCCAGCTTTGCAGATGCGTCGCTGTCTGCAACTGTGGCCAGATAAGTATCACCGCCGGGCCGCCCCTTGGCCCGCTCCAACGCCCCTGCTGACCAGTCCTGATATGTCCGATCCAGAAGGCCAAGATCCAACAGCCATTCGCCGGGGTAATCCACGATATCGACATGTACGGTACGTGGCCCGGAAAAACCGGACAGCAATCCACTGGGCTGGACCCGTAAGGACAGGCGCAACTCGCTGATACGGCTTGTCCCTTCGGGCCATGACGGTTCAGGTGCGGTCAGCCGGGTTAAATGTGCCTCATAGGCAAAACGGGGCACCGTATCATCAGGCTGTGGCTGCAGATATGCGGTGCGGATCGCACCGTTGGCCGCAGCGGCCAGCCCGGTCATACGACCACGATCCATCAGATTAGCCACAAGTGACGTGATTAAAACCGTCTTACCAGCTCGGGAAAGACCCGTGACCCCCAGCCGGATGACCGGATCGGAAAACGGCGCGGTCAGCGTATCGGCCACGCCTTCGATACCGCGTGCGATCTGATCGGCGATTGTTGCGATGACCACTGGCTGCCCCTTTGACCTTTGCGATGCAAGATAGGGCTGCTGGACCGGGTTGTGTAGGGATTGATTTTGCCGGGGTGCGGCCCTAAGCCACCGAAATGCCTCGTTATGCTCTTTTGGTTGAATATCATGGTGCCCCGTTTGCAGGCTGGCAGCGGCAGACGGACCTGCCGTCGGTGCAAGGCGCGATTGAACGGGCGCTGGGCAAGCTGGAGCCGGGCGATCACACGATTGCTGCTGCGGGGCGGACTGATGCGGGCGTTCATGCCACAGGTCAGGTCGCCCATTGCGATCTGGACAAGGATTGGGACCCGTTTCGCCTGTCAGAGGCGTTGAATTACCATCTGAAACCCGATCCCGTCGCGATCCTCGCTTGCGCACAAGTTCCAGATGATTGGCACGCCCGTTTCGACGCGGTCGAACGGCAGTACCTGTTCCGCCTGATCTCGCGCCGGGCGCCGCTGACGTCAGAGGCGGGACAGATGTGGCGCGTGAACCATGAATTGGACGCAGATGCGATGCAAAAAGGGGCTGACAGGCTGGTGGGCCATCATGATTTCACAACCTTCCGGTCCTCCATTTGCCAAGCCAAAAGCCCGGTCAAGACACTGGATGAACTAAGGGTCGAAACGATCCCCCGGCGGTTCGGAATGGAGTACCGATTTCACGTGCGGGCGCGGTCATTTCTGCATAATCAGGTGCGCAGCTTTGTTGGCACGCTGGAGCGGATCGGTGCCGGGGCGTGGACACCTGATGATGTCACAGCCGCGCTGGAGGCGAGGGACCGTAGCAGGTGCGGCCCGGTCAGTCCGCCACAAGGCCTTTATCTGGCAGCGGTGCGCTATCCGACCGATCCGTTCGCCCAATCATTGTCAGTCAGGCCAGCCCCAGCCCCACCTGACCGCGATGTTTCGGATGCAGGGACATAGGTCTTGGCGGCTAGCGTCGCGAAAGCGTTCCAGATTTCGGCCGGCACATCGACCGGGCCCATGACAGGGTCAGGTGTCGCAAAGCCGATCTTTTCAATCAATGTTCCATCAGCCTGCACTTGCATCCCCGCCTCTGCCAACATCGCGATGACCAGCGACAGATGGCTGGGGCGGCACAAACGGACCTTGCGCACCCCGGTGGCAAACCCGTCTTTGACGATCGGTGCAGTCATCGCCGCATGGCCCGCCTTGATCACCAGCCGGTCACCGCCCCACGCCACATCAACCGCCTCTTGCGGTTCGGTCAGCGCGTCCACGATCGGCTTCAGCGCTTCCCGATGCCCAGCCATATGCACGGCGGTGCGTGCGAGGTCATCGGCCTGTCCCACGGGGATACCGGCGCCAAGCGCGGCCTTGTGGACGATGGCGCCCACTTCGCTGAGCGCGCGCATCATGACGGTGCCACCGGCAACCACCAGTCATCGGCATGGTCCAGTTCGTCAAACAACGGCGCGCCCTGCGCCAATGTGATCCGCGTCCACAGATCAGATTTGGGGTCGAACTTGGCAGCCCCGAAAAACGCAAGCTTGCAACGCAGAAGGTCGATGGGTAGGCAATCGGCATCAATCAGGTTGTCGCGGATTTCGCCGTAAGGATGGCGTTCCAGCGTCTGCACCCGGCGGACCGCTGCACGATGATGTGGGAAGGCCGCCAGAAAGGTTGCCACATTTCCCGTAGCGGTTAGATCGGTCGCCAGTGCCTTTACCTGCCGGGCAATATCCAGCGGCGTTTCCAGCTCTGCACCTGCTTCGCTGTGGCGATGACCCAGTCGCGGCTCCAGTTTTTCCTCGGAGACATACCAGAAGCGGGCGCAGGCCTGGGGATCATCAAAGTCGACGGCGCAGGCCCAGGCCCAGTCGCGATCAATCAGATCCCGTAATTTCTGACAGGGCATGCCGGGGTCAAGTCGCGGGACAAACGGCGTAGCCATGCAGCAGGTCAGTTCATCAATCAGGTCGCCAAATGGCTCCAGCATCAGCGCGATGATCAACTCTTGCGTATCAACCGACCATTGGCTGCTCTCTCTGATGATCCGATCAATGGGCCGTTTTGCCATCAATGCGTCCGGGGTCAGCGCATCCGCAAAAGCGGGCCATTCGCAGCGTATGGTGGCGATCCGTTCGGCGGCCAACGGGTCTGGTACCTTCCATTCCGCCAGATGCTGTGCCGCCCGGGCCACCAATTCATAGATACGCGAGATATCGTGTGGTTCCAGTTGCGCGATGGCGCGCACGCGGGCCAATGCAATCTCGCGAACCTGTATCCAGGCATCCAGCAACAGCGGGTGGTTCACCAGAAACGGGGCCATACCGAGACCGGTTGCATTCCCAATCCCCAGATGGCGTTTGGTCGCGCGGTCGAGTGCGGCGCCCCCGACATGTTCCACCAGATCATGTGTGAAACCACGGATCAGCCAGATCGTCAGCATTTCAGCCATGAAGGGTCCGTCCAGACCGGGGCGTTCGGCAATATGGGTGCGATCTGCAATGCCGAATTTTCCGTTGCCGTAAACGGCGGTGGTGCGCATCAGATAGCCCGTCTTGTGGACCAGATCGGGATCAGGCTGCCGCCCCGCCCGTAGGGCTTGCACCACATGATCGAAAAGGCGGACCGATTTGTTGGCCCGGCTCAGAACAAGATCGCGATGGGTAAAGCGCGCGGCCTCCTGCAGGGGTGCGTTGGCGACGATCCGGTCAATCTCGGCCTGGTCCGGAACACCGTCATAAAGCACATAGGTCGTATCCCACGCCGTCGCGATCACCCGGTCAGTGCGCATTTCATCCGGCAGTTCGGTAGAAACAGCCACCAGTGCATAGTCATGGCTGCGAAACCGCAAGGTATAGACCGCGTGACCAAACCCTTTTGCGTCAATCTCCCATATCGGGCGATGCACCTTGACGTTATCAGCGCCCAACGCCCGCATCAGGCTGCGCAGAAATGACAAACGGGTGGGGAAGCTCGCGCCAAGTCGGCGCAAGCGCATCACGGTTTCAGGTTGCCGCAGCGGGACCTGTGCGGGTGAGCTGTGATCCTTCATTCCGCGCAGACTAGCGCCACCTTGTGACGGGACCTAGCCAAAAAGTGACGATGGGCTTGTGTGAATTCGCGTGGAACCTGTGGCGGTTAGCGGGGTTATCCTTCAGTATGGGGCCGGGTGACAAGTAAAGGGGCTAACGCAGTGCCGCACAGAGTCTTGGTTTTGCTGGCCGCGATGGCCTGGGCCAGCAGCGCGGCTGCGCAAGAGGTGCGGCTGGTCGCAGAAACCGCGCGTGATGCGCTCAGCGAAGCTTCTCTTCTACGGCAACTGGACGATGATGCCGTTCCGCAAGACTATATCGCCGCCGCGCGTGCGGATTACCGCCGTCTACTGACAGCGCTTTACGCGGAAGGGTATTACGGCGGCACAATTTCAATCACGATTGATGGGGCTGAGGCGGCAAATCTGTCGCCGCTCGCTGCGCCATCAGTGATCAACAGCGTCGTCATCACCGTTGACAGCGGCCCAAAGTTCACATTTGGAGCCGCCAGTATTACCCCACTTCCACCTACTGCGACCCTGCCGGAAGAGTTTTCGCCGGGCCGCACCGCTGCATCAAACCGAATTCAAAGCGCCGTCGGTGCTGGCCTGCGCAGTTGGCGCGATCAAGGCTTCGCCAAGGTGCGGGTGGCGGGCCAGCAAGTCGTCGCGCGCCATGACGATAGCCGGTTGGATGTGACCGTGAATATCGAGACCGGCCCGCGGCTGACATTCGGCCCGCTGACGATCCGCGGCAACGACGATGTGCGCACCGAACGGATCCGGGAGATTGCTGGCCTGCCCACGGGTGAGGTTTATTCACCCGCCGCGATGGAGGCGGCAGAGCGGCGATTGCGGCGCACGGGGGCCTTTGACAGCGTGGCTTTCACCGAAAGCGATACGGTTGGCCCCAACGATACGCTGCCCATCAGTGCGCAAGTGGTCGAATCCAAGCCGCGCCGGATCGGTTTTGGTTTGGAATTGTCCTCTATCGAAGGTTTGACTGTGTCTTCGTTTTGGCTGCATCGTAATCTGCTTGGCGGGGCAGAACGGTTGCGTATCGACGGAGAGGTGGCAGGCATCAACGGCGAAACCGGTGGTATCGACTATTCTCTGCGGGGCAAATTCACCCGACCCGCGACCTTCGGAGCAGACACGGAATACTTCTTGTCAGGTGAGATTTCCCGCGAGGATGAACCGGATTATCTACTCGACAAGATCGCGGTCGAAACCGGCTTCACCCGGATCATCAATGATGATCTGACTGTGCAGGTTGGTGTGGGCCTCCTGCGGGCCCGCGAGGAAAGCGATGTTGGCAACCGCGAATACACATTGTTGACCCTGCCGCTGAAAGCGACGCTGGACCGGCGGGATAATGAAACAAACGCAAAAGACGGCTACTATATCGACGTCTCCACCACGCCCTTCATCAGCATCGACGGTGAGATCACAGGGGTCCGGCTATTCACTGATGCCAGGACCTATTACACGTTTGGCGAACGCTTGACCCTTGCGGCGCGTGGGCAGGTGGGCAGCGTTGTGGGACCGGATTTGGATGAAGCTCCGGCCGACTTTCTGTTTTATTCCGGTGGTGGCGGCACAGTCCGGGGGCAACCCTATCAATCGCTGGGTATCGACAGGGTATCTGGAACCGAGACAGTCAGCACCGGTGGCGCATCCTTTGCCGGTGCCCAGCTAGAGGCACGTTTTGGTCTACGTGACCGGCTGTCGCTGGTTGGCTTTTACGACGCCGGTTACGTGGGTGAAACAGCAACGCCGCTCGACGATGGGGATTGGCACGCTGGTGCCGGGATCGGCCTGCGCTATGAAACCGGTATTGGCCCGATCCGCCTGGATATCGGCACCCCGGCCAGCGGCGACAACGCAGGCGAACGGGTCGAGGTTTACATCGGGATCGGACAAGCGTTTTGAGACATCTGATCTGGATCATCACTTTACTGTTTGCCCCGTTTCTGGCTCATGCCCAGCAAACGCAGGAGGAAGAGGATCAAAGCTACATCGCCTCCCTGATCGAGGATAACCTGTCAGGTGTCAGTCGCGAGGTGAACATCATTGGTTTCGAAGGCGCGCTGAGTTCCGAAGCCACGATTGACGTGCTGACTATCGCCGATGCCGAAGGTGTGTGGCTGACACTGGAAGATATCACCCTCATCTGGACGCGCAGCGCGCTTTTGCGCGGGGCCATTGACGTGGATGAAATCAGTGCTGAACGGATCATCGTATCGCGCCCGCCTGTGTCTGAAGACACCGGACCATCACCCGAGGCGCAGCCATTTTCCCTGCCCGAACTGCCGGTTAGCGTGTCGCTGCAGCAATTGCAGATCGGTCGCATTGAACTGGGCGAGGCATTTCTGGGCGAACCCATCGCCATCAGCCTGCGGGGCACGGCCGAACTCAGCGGCGGGGAAGGATCCGCCAATGTGGTTGCTGAACGGCTGGGCGACAAGCGCGGGATCTTTGAAATCGATGGCAGCTACGCCAATGAAACAAGGGTTCTGGGCCTGCTTCTGAACCTTGAAGAGGGGCCAGATGGCATTGCCGCGCGCATCCTCGATCTACCCGGGCGACCCGCCATCGGGCTACGCATCGAAGGCGATGCGCCGCTTGATGATTTTGCGGCGACACTGGCGATCTCCACCGCAGGCGAAGACCGTCTGACCGGCGATTTCATTCTCACAAATGATGGGGCGGAAC
This sequence comes from Yoonia sp. R2-816, assembly GCF_046762905.1. NCBI lineage: Bacteria > Pseudomonadati > Pseudomonadota > Alphaproteobacteria > Rhodobacterales > Paracoccaceae > Yoonia > Yoonia sp. R2-816. Next base: position 71,130 of record NZ_JBKQXN010000352.1, read on the forward strand.
GTCTGGTCACATTGGATGTCGGCGGTGACATTACACCGCTTTTCGATCCCGCCTATCAAAGCTTTTTCGGCAATGACGCGCAGCTTTACGTAGAAGCGCGCCAGACCAATGATGGGCGCATTGATGTTTCCGCGCTTAGTTTAGAATCCCAGCGGCTGAACCTGTCCGGCGCACTGCAGGTGGGTGCACAGGGCTGGCCAGAACGCATTCGCCTGTCTGGCGGCATCGTCAGGGGCAGCGAACCGGTGCTTTTGCCCATTGCCGGTCCGGAAACTTTTGTCAGCAGTATGCGACTGGCAATCAATTATGACGGTAGTCTGTCCGATGACTGGACCGCAAAAATCACTGTTGATGACCTCGACCGGCCCGGCCTGTTCATCGACGAACTCGGGCTTGAGGGCGGTGGTGTTCTGCGCAACGGTGAAGGCGATCAGAAAGGACTTGTGACCGCTACCCTGAGCTATGGTGCGCGGGGTCTGGAACTGGACGATGCTGGCGCTGCACAGGCGCTGGGCGACGCCGTCACCGGCACGTTTGAGGCATCACGCGTCGAAGGTGAGCCCACGGAAATAACGCGCTTTACCCTCAGCGGAGCCGGTATAGAAGCCCGCGCGCAAGCCACAATACAGGGTCCCCGTGACGGATTGCAGGCCAACGCGACGGCCACCGTGAACGTTGCTGGTTTAGGTCGTTTTTCGACCCTGATCGGGCAAGAGATCGGCGGTGCGGCAGAACTGACCGGCCTGGCTGACGTCACCCCGCTCGACGGCTTATTCGCCGTGACCATCGCAGGACGGACCGAAAATCTCAGCGTTGGTATCCCGCAGGCTGATGCGGTGCTTGCCGGGGCAGGCAGCCTGTCGGCCAGTGCGGTCCGCGATGCGGATGGAACAAGGCTGGAAAGCTTGCTGATCCGCACTGACGCAGCACAGATCACCGCCCGCGCTGCCCTGACCAGCGATGGCAGCGATGCCGAATTCAGCGCCCGGCTCAATGACGTGGCAGTGGTGCTGCCCGAGCTTGACGGGCCAGCGCAGGTATCCGGCACCGTACAGGCCGCCGCAAATGGCGTGATCGACTTTGATATTGAAGGGACCGGGCCTGCCGCACAACTTGACGCACAAGGCACCGTTAATCCTTCGGAAACCGGGCGAACCGTCAATGCAGCGCTCTCGGCCAGCGTAAGTGATCTGTCGCGCTATGCCGATCTGGCGCAGCGCCCGCTGAGCGGTGCAGCCCGCTTCACCCTGGGCGGCGTGTTGTTGACCGAGGGCTTGCGTTTTGACGTGGATATTGCCGGGCAAACGACGAATGTGACCACCGGCATCGACCGGTTGGATCCGTTTCTTGATGGTGTGGGCCAGTTTACAGCCGCAATCGCAAGACCGACCGCCGATATTTTTCAGGTGTCCGACCTGCTTTTGGTGACGCCTGCTGTGCGGGTGGCAGGTGACGCCAGCATCGACGGGCTTAGTCCGACAGGTGCCGACATTGATCTGCGGATCAACGACGCGGCCTTGATTGGCCCGTCATTGAGCGGGCCAATCACTGTCCGAATTGATGGCGTGCCAACCGACGACGATGATTTGGCGGTGGACATTGCTGCAAACGGGCCGGGTGTCGACGTTACGCTGGATGCTGTCATCGCCCGCTCGAATAACGCGATCAGCGGTGATCTGACAGCACAGGTCGATGACTTGGCGGCCTATCAGGCGCTGATCGGCCAGCCTGTATCAGGCAGCGTCGGCCTGACAGCAAGCGGCTCTGTCGTGCCGGACCTGTCGCGGTTCGACACCAAAATCAACCTACGCAGCGAGAATCTGGCTATCGGGAACCCAACAGCAGACGTGCTGTTGCGCGGTACGGGGCGGGTGAACACGGAAATTGCTTTGAATGATGGCACGTTATCGGTCACCACGTTGGAAGCAACGACGCCACAATTCTCGATCGTGGGGGCGCTGAACGGGCGCGCCGGGATCGGACAGGGACGGTTCAACGCGAGTTTGCGCGACGTTGGTGTTTTGACCGACCAGATCAGTGGGCCCATTCGGGCGCGGGGCGAGGCGACGCTGGACGATAATGGGACTTGGGGTATTGATGCCACCGGCACCGGTCCCGGAGGACTGGCCGCCAACATCGCAGGACAGATCAGTCCGGACCTGCAACTGAACCTTGATATCGACGGGAACGCGCCATTGGCGTTGGCCAACACCGCGCTTGAGCCACGACGGCTGAGCGGAACCGCCAATTTCGATCTGTCTGTGAATGGGCCACCGCAGATCGGCTCACTGGGCGGGCAGATCACCTTCACCAATGGCCGTCTAGCGGCCCCGACACTGGCACAGGCGCTGACGGATATCGGTGGGCAGATCGGGCTGCGGGATGGAAATGCGCAGATCGATATGCGCGCCAATGTTGAGGCCGGGGGTGGCGTGACCCTCGCCGGTCCCGTCAGCCTGACGGGCCCCAATAATGCCAGCATTACCGTCGCCCTGCGTGATGTGGTGCTGAAAGACCCCGAGCTTTATTCAAGCTCTGTCGCAGGGACGATCACGGTCAATGGACCGTTGCAGGGCGGCGCGCGTGTCGTTGGTCGGCTGGAACTGGGGCAGACGGATATTCAGGTACCATCCTCCAGCATTAGCACGCTGGGCGATCTGCCAGAGGTGCGCCATATCGGCCAATCCGCCGCCGTTCAAAGAACGCTGGTCCGCGCTGGCGTGGATGGCGCAAGCGGCGGCAGTAGCGCGGACAGTCGGGCAGGTCCACGACGCAGCTATCCATTGGATATCGTTATCAACGCACCGTCGCGGATTTTCATCCGGGGGCGCGGGCTTGACGCGGAGCTGGGCGGTAGCCTCAGCATCACAGGCACCTCGAACAACGTGATCCCGGTGGGCCGGTTCGAGCTTTTGCGCGGGAGGATCGACATCTTGCAGCAGCGGTTCGAACTGACCGAAGGCAGCGCAACACTGCAAGGTGATTTCGACCCTTTTATCCGGTTGGTTGCGACAACCCAGACCGACAACGGCACAACAATCAACATCATCGTCGAAGGTCCCGCTGGCGAACCTGAAGTCCGATTTGAATCCACGCCAGAATTGCCCCAGGACGAGGTGCTTTCACAACTGATCTTTGGGCGCGATCTCGATAGCATCAGCCCGCTACAGGCTGTGCAACTGGCCTCGGCGATCAGCACGCTGGCAGGGCGGGGCGGGGGCGCCGTGGATCGGCTCAGGCGCAATATCGGGCTAGATGATTTTGATGTCACGACCGATGAAGAAGGGGCCACAGCGCTGCGGGCAGGCAAATATCTATCTGAAAATGTCTACACCGATGTGACCGTGACCAGCGAAGGCGGGACCGAGATCAACCTCAACCTGGATCTGACCAACGAGATCACGGCCAAGGGCAGTGTCGATCAGGAAGGCGATACCAGCATCGGGATATTCTTCGAGCGGGATTACTGACGACTGCACCACCTCCGCGTGAAACGGAGATTTTCTTCACACTTTCTGAACGAAAACCTGTCTAAAAGTTAGGTGGCGGTAACGTAACGCCTAGATTTCGCCCGATTTTATTGGTTTGGGCAACCATTGAGTGGTGGGTAAAGAGTGCGCGGAAAGGCCGTCGATGGCGATCAGATCTTACACGGGATACCTTAACTCCGACCTGTTCGGATCCGAAAACCCATCCGGCACATTTGACCCTGCTGCCACCGACCCGATTGAAATCCTGATGGTCGATGGAACCGGCGATCTTGTGATCGAAGGCGACAGCGATGGCGGTTCCAATTCCACGGAGGATTCCGAGGATGCAGAGGGCGATCAGTTCGTCTTTGCCAGACAGTCGGACGGCACTGTTATCTTCAACGGTCAGACATTCTATCTGGAATCGTCATTCACCTTCACCATCGCCGGTCAGACATTCACCGGCTACCATTTCGAGGAAGATTCTGGCGGCGGCAGCGTCGATTTCACAATCCTGCCACCAAACCTGCCAGCGGGCATCGCAACGGTCGGAACGGTCAATTTCACGCCAAACCCGGACGAGGTTCCTTACGCCGATCTGGTGTCGCAGGACGAGGTTATTGACGACGCGCCCTATTCCAACCTCGATCTGACAGGGGCGGATGAAATCTTTGCCGGGGCCGGTGATGACACCATCAACGCCGAAGGTGGCGATGATACGATCGACGGCGGCAGCGGCAACGACACGATCAACGCCGGTAGCGGTGCCGATACCGTTTATGGCGGTGCTGGCGATGATATCATCAATGGCGGCGACGGTGCTGACGTCATCCGGGGCGACTCCACAATTGATCCTGCCGAAATCAACACCGAGGGGACGGATTTCAGCACAATTCCAGACCCCAGCGGCAATGGCACAGCCATCGATGACGGCGACGACCTCAGTGGTGGCGTCAGCCTGGACACCGGCACAATGCAGGTCACGCTCAGCTTTGCAGACGATGACCCAAGTACACCGGCTGCCGGATTTTCCTTCAACAACTCCGATACACAATTCACCGATGGGCTGAACAACGGCGACGCGACCACCAACGACGCGATCTTGCTCAGCGGCAACGGAACCGGCGACACCTCAACCACGACAATATCGTTTTCGTCCAATGATCCGCTCGTCGATGACGAGGTGCAGAATGTCAATTTCCGCCTGAACGATATCGATGATTCCGGTTGGCGCGATATCGTCACGATCCGGGCGTTCAACGCCGATGGTAATCCGGTTGAGGTGACACTGACAGGCGGTGCCAACATGGTGCTGTCCGACACCGATGGCATTGCCGGCAACGACACGGCGACCGCTATTGATGGCAGCGGGAACAGCAATCCCGGCACGGCGGCAAGTTCTCTCTTGGTGGAAATCGCAGGGCCGGTTTCCTCGATCGAGATTTCCTATGGCAACCTCGAACCGGGCGGTCAGCGTATCGACCTGACCGAGATCTTCTTTGACACCGTCCCCTCCGATCTGGCCAGCAGCTTTGACGATACAATCGATGGTGGGGTTGGGGCCGACACGATTTTTGGTGAACAGGGCAGCGACACGATTTCCGGCGGAACCGGTGCGGATTTTATCGATGGTGGCGTTGGCGATGATGATATCGACGGCGGCGACGATGGCGATACAATTGCCATCAGTTCCGGCACCGACACAATTGATGGCGGCGCTGGCAGCGACACCTATGATGCGTCACAAGGCACATCGCTGGTCGGCGAAACGATCACTGTGAATGTCGATGATGACGGCAATGGCACTGTCATCAAATCCCTCGACGGCACCACCGACACGATTACCAGCGTCGAAACCTTCATCGCTGACGAGGCGCTGGAAGAGAATGACAGCATCACCCTGACCGCCTCTGGCCTGATGGCCGGTGATGTCAGCGGCATTGACGACACGGCTGTTGGTGTGTTCCTGCCCAAGGATGGTAGTGCCCCGATCTCATTCGGCGGACCGGGCGAGCCGACATTCAGCCAAATGCTGGCTGGCGATAACGGGATCGACCGTGGCCCGGCAGGGCAATATCAGATCAGCAGCGGGGATGAGGACGGGCAGGTCGGCAATATCGCCTTCCAGAACTTCGAAAACATCGACTTTTCCATTGTCTGTTTTGCTGATGGGACATTGATCCGGACGGCTGATGGGTTGTGCCCCGTCGAATCCCTGCAGGTGGGCGATCTTGTCGAAACCTGCGACCATGGCCAGCAGCCGATCCGCTGGATCGGGCATGAAAAGCTCGGGTCGACAACCCTTGCGAACAAACCCAATCTGCGCCCGATCCGGATCAGGGCCGGTGCGCTGGGCGATGGGATCCCGTCCCGTGATCTGGTCGTGTCGCCCCAACACCGCATCCTTGTGAAATCCAAAGTGGCGATCCGGATGTTCGACACCAACGAAATCCTGATTCCGGCCAAGCACCTGCTTGAGGTGGAGGGGATCGAGATCGCCACGGACATCAAGAATGTCACCTACTACCACATCATGTGCGACGACCATGAAATTGTAGAGGCTGATGGCGCCTTGGCAGAAACGCTCTACACCGGCCCCGAAGCCATGAAAGCGATGAGCCCGGACGCCAAACAGGAAATTCAGGAAATCTTTGGCGATGTGCCGATCATGAACCGACCACTTGCGCGCCTGACACCAAAGGGCAAGCACGCCAAGCATCTGGTCGCACGGCACATCAAAAACGCCAAGGTGCTGTTTTCAGAACAGGGCTGATCGCATCACCATATGCTGACCAAATGGCACTGAAGCGCGCATTTATATCCGTCGTCTTGTTGATCTGCTTCAGGCAGGTCGACGATTTTGGTTCTGCATCATAGCGAAGCTGGTCACCCATTTACCGCCAAGACCTTCTCGGCCTCGTGATAGGGGCACGCCACCAGATGTGACCCGCCAATATCCTCAAGCACCGGTTTCTCCTTTGAACAGGACGGTTGCACCTTGGGGCAGCGCGTGCGGAACACACAGCCTGATGGCGGGGCCAGCGGCGAAGGCAATTCGCCCTCCAGAATAGGCCGGGGCCGGGCACGTTCCAGCACCGGGTCCGGGATCGGCACCGATGAAATCAGCGCCTGGCTATAAGGATGCTCTGGTGCGGTCGTCAGTTTTTCGCTGTCGGCCAGTTCCATCACCCGGCCCAGATACAGCACCAGCGTGCGGTCGCTGATATGTTTCACCACACTCAGGTCATGGGCGATGAAAATCATCGATAGCCCCATATCCCGCTGCAATTCCATCAACAAATTGATGACCTGGGCTTGCACCGAAACATCCAGCGCTGATACCGGCTCATCACAAATCACTAGTTTCGGGTTCAGGATCAGCGCACGCGCGATCCCGATCCGCTGACACTGCCCGCCCGAAAACTCATGCGGATAGCGGTTGATCAGATTGGGCAACAGCCCAACCCGTTCCATCAACTGACCCACTCGGGCCTTCACCTCTTTGCGGGGCGTGTTGGGTTCATGGGTGATCAACGGCTCGGCAATGATCTCACCCACGGTCATGCGCGGGTTCAGCGCAGCCAACGGATCCTGAAAGATCATCTGCACGTCGCGCCTGTGCACGCGGCGCTGGCGCGGGTCCATATTGGCAAGGTCGTGGCCTTCAAACATGATGTTGCCACCCGATGACGGGATGGTGCCCACAATGGCGCGGGCAATGGTCGATTTCCCGGACCCGGATTCGCCAACAATGCCAAGGCATTCACCCGCTTGCAGATCGAATGATACCTCTGACACGGCATGCAGCTTGCGCGGCGGCGTCCATGGCCATGATCCGGGGCGGCGGACGTCGAAAGTGACCGAAAGATCGCGAACAGACAGGATCGGGGACATCACGCGACCTCCTTGACAGGCAAATGGCAGGCACGACGGCGATCGCCCACCTGTTCAAGCGCCGGGCGGTCCGCGCGGCAATGGTCCAGAACCTGCGCACAGCGCGGCGAAAACGGACATCCCACCGGAAGATGAGACATATCCGGCGGCTCACCAGCAATCACTGCCAATGTGGCATCAGCACGGTCCAGACGCGGCACAGCCTTCAGCAGGCCCTTGGTATATGGATGGGTAGGTTTGGCGAATACATCGTCGGTCGGCCCCTCTTCCATAATCTGGCCGCCATACATGACAAGTGTCCTGTCGCAAAACCCCGCCACAACGCCGAGGTCATGGGTGATCAGGATCACGGCAGTGCCGAATTCAGTTCGGATATCGCTGAGCACCTGCATGATCTGCGCCTGCACGGTCACATCCAGCGCTGTCGTCGGTTCATCGGCGATCAGTAGACGTGGCTGACACAGAAGCGACATGGCAATCATGATCCGCTGGCGCATACCGCCGGAAAACTCATGCGGGAACATGGTGACCCTCGCCCGTGCATCGGGGATGCGGACCACGTCCAGCATACGCACCGCTTCGGTCACTGCCTCGGATTTGCTGATCCCCTTATGAAGCGTCAGAACCTCGGCCATTTGGTCACTGACGCGCAGATAGGGGTTCAGCGATGTCATGGGATCCTGAAAGATCATCGCGATATCGCGGCTGCGGATCTTGTTCAGGGTGCGCTGGTTCATCGCCAAAAGATCGGCCCCGTCAAACTTGGCCGTGCCGGTGGCGCGGCCGTTTTTGGCCAAGAGTCCCATTGCGGCAAAGGCGGTCTGGCTTTTACCCGATCCGGATTCCCCAACAATCGCGAGGGTTTCACCCTTGTCGATGTCGAAACTCAGCCCGTTGACCGCATTCACATCCCCGTCGGCGGTCGTGAACGTGACCGCGAGGTTTTCGATTTCAAGAAGTGGCATGTTCAACGATCCTTGGGGTCGAGCGCATCACGCAAACCGTCGCCAACAAAGAAGAAGGCAAAGATGGTGAGGACAAAGAAGAAAAGCGGATAGGCGATCTGCCAATAGTATCCGAACTGCATGGTGCGCGACCCTTCGTTGATCAGCGCGCCCAGCGATGTGTTGGGTTCCTGCACGCCAAGGCCCAGAAAGCTGATGAAGCTTTCAAAGATGATCATGCTGGGCACCAGTAGCGTGGCGTAGACAATCACGATCCCAAGCAGGTTGGGCACGATGTGGCGCAGGATGATCTTGATGGGCCTGACACCAGTGGCGACTGCCACCTCCACGAATTCCTTGTTCTTGATCGTCAGCGTCTGGCCGCGTGCGATCCGCGCCATATCCAGCCAGGAAATCAGCCCGATCCCCAAAAACAGCATGAAAATCGACCGCCCAAAGATCACCAGCATCAGGATCAGCACAAACATGAACGGGATCGACATCAGCACATCGACAACGCGCATCATGCCGCCATCAATCCGGCCGCCAAAGTAACCTGCAGTCGCGCCGTAAAGCGTGCCGACAATCACCGCCACCATCGCGCCGACGATCCCGACCATCAGTGAAATACCGGTTCCCTGTACGGTCCGCGCGAACAGGTCGCGCCCGTTGCTGTCCGTCCCGAAATAGTGGCCAGTCTCTATTGAGGGGACCCCCTTGTAGGCATTGCTGCCGATCAGGGTAAAATCCACGAAATCACGCTCGTACTGGGCAAAGAACTGTCCGAACAAGGCAAAACATCCGACAAAACCCAGAACGATCAGTGATACGACCGCCGCCTTGTTGCGGAAAAATCGGGTACGGGCGTCGGCCCATAGTGACCGGCCCTTGACCTCGGCCAGCTGCGCGGCCTCGCCAACACCTTCAACGGCTGCTCTGTTGGGAAACATGATCTGACCCCCTTAGTAACGGATCTTGGGGTCGATCCACGCATAAAGGATATCGACCACAAGGTTGAACAGGATTGTCAGGGTGCCCACCAGAATGGTGATCCCCATAATGACCGAATAATCGCGGTTGAAGGCAGAGTTCACAAAGAACTGCCCGATCCCGCCGGTCGAGAAAAACACATCAATCACAACCGAACCTGTGATCATGCCCACAAACGCAGGTCCCAGATAAGACAGGACAGGCAGCATCGTGGGTTTCATCGCATGACGCCAGATCACGCGGCGCATTGGCAAGCCCTTGGCGCGGGCTGTGCGGATAAAGTTAGTGTTCAACACCTCTAGCATCGACGACCGGGTGATCCGGGCGATTGACGCCATGTAGGACGTGGAAAGCGCGATCACGGGCAGAACCAGATATTCCCATTGCCCGCCGTTCCAGCCCCCGCCGGGCAGCCAGCCAAGCCAGAGGGTGAAGATGAGCAACAGGATCGGGGCCATGACAAAGTTCGGCAGCACCTGCGCGCCGACCGAAATGCCAACAGCCAGATAGTCCAGCCAGGAGTTCTGGCGGATCGCTGCCGCAACGCCCAGCGATACCCCGATGGTCACGGCGACAACAAATGACCAAAACCCATATGTCAGCGTCACAGGGAAACCCTGTGCGATGATGTCATTTACGCTGCGATCCTTGTATTGAAACGATGGTCCAAAATCGAAGCTCGACACAACGCCCCAAACATAGTTGGCGATCTGCTGCCAGAACGGTTGGTCCAGCCCGTATTTGGCCTCGATATTGGCCAGTACTTCAGGCGGCAACGGACGTTCCGAATTGAAGGGGCCACCGGGGGCCGCGTACATCAGGATGAACGACAGGATGACCAGCACCAACAGGGTCGGGATGGCCACGGCAAGGCGGCGAACGACAAAGCTAAACATATGTCAGGGGTCCACAAATTTTGGCAATTGTGAAGAAATGTGCCGCGCCCCAGTTCTGGGGCGCGGCATGATTATCCAGTGGGTTTACTCACCAGCGATCTTGTAAAGGTCGCGTGAATACCAGTTTTGCTGGAAGTTGTTGTAAGGCCAGCCTTCAAGGTTCTCGTTGAACATCTTGACGGCAGCATAGTGGTAGATCGGAATGATCGGTACTTCTTCAGCGATGATTTGTTCAACCTGTTCGTAAAGCGCCTGCGGGTTGTCAGAGGTTTTCGCCTCTGCCAGCATCGCGTCAACTTCAGCATTGTTGTACTTGGCATCGTTGTAGCCCGAATTGGACTGCATCAGATCAAGGAAGGTCGATGCTTCGTTGTAGTCGGCACACCAGCCAGCACGGGCAATTTCATAGTCCTGATTGCCGCGTGTTTCGAGGAATGTCTGCCATTCCTGGTTGGCCAGTTCGGTATCGACACCCAGTGTTTGCTTCCACATCTGGCTGATCGCGATAGCGACCGATTTGTGCGCTTCGGACGTGTTGTAGATCAGGTTGACGGACAGTGGATTGTCGGGGCCATACCCGGCCTCTGCCATCAGTTCCTTGGCCCGCGCGTCGCGTTCGGCCTGATCCATCGTCGCGATGGGTGTTTCTGGTGTCTCAAACCCGGCGGTCGCCCAGTGGGTAAAGGTGTATGCCGCCTTCTGACCACCGGCCAGCACGTTATCCACGATCACATCGCGGTTCACGGCCAGTGACAATGCCTGACGGACTTTCGGATCCAGCAAAGCTGGGTTGGAATTCTCATCTGTCAGGTTGATCGTGTAGTAGTAGGAACAGGCCAACGGCACGGATACAGCCTGCTCAGGATATTCCGCCGCCAGACGCGGGAATTGGCCCGCAGGGACATCTGTCCGGTCCAGTTCGCCTGCCAGATACCGGGTCAGGGCCACGTTTTCGTCAGGGATCACGAGGCGGACAACCTTTTCAATGATCGTGTTTTCATTGTCCCAGTACATTTCGTTGCGTTCCCGCACCATGCGTTCCTGCGGCACAAACTCGGTCAGCACATAGGCACCGTTCGACACCATGTTGCCGGGTTGGGTCCAGTCATCACCATGTTCTTCAATGGTGGCCTGATGCACGGGGAAGGTAGTGAAATGCGTGACCATCTGCGGGAAATAAGGCAGCGGCTGGCTCAGTTTGACCTCAAGCGTGGTGTCGTCGATGGCGGTCACGCCCAGTTCGGATGGCTCCATCTCACCAGCGATGACCGCGGCGGCGTTTTCAATCGACATCAGCTCGATATACCAGCTGTAGGGCGATGCCAGTTCCGGAGACGCGGCGCGCTTCCAGGCAAATTCAAAATCACCGGCCACAACAGGGTCGCCATTGGACCACTTTGCGTTGTTGCGCAGGGTGAAGGTGTATGTCAGGTTGTCGTCGCTGACCTCAAAACTGGTTGCGACACCCGCGACAAGGTTACCATCGGCATCCTGGTTCATCAGGCCTTCGAACAGGTCACGCAGAATATCGCTGCCAGCGCTGTCTTCTGCGACGCCGGGATCGATGGATGGGCTTTCATCCAGATCGCGATAGGTAAAGGTCTGATCAGAGGCGAGAACCTCGCCGGTTTCGGGGTGCGTGGCGTGGCCATCCGCATAAACCGCACCGCCTGTCGCGATGAGGAATGCAGCGGAGGTCGCCATCAGTCTTGTTTTCAATGTCATGAAAATCTCCCTTGTTTTTACACCGTTGACCGGTGCAATTTTCGGTTTCGTCGCGCGCTGGTTGCGCGGATGCAGGTATCTTTTGATTAGTTAACGGAAATGGCAAGGCCTATCGGAGATTGACGCTAGGACAATTGTTTGCGGCGGGGGTGAACCCGGAACATGCGCAAGATGTGGATAGTTTTTCGCCGATCCGCAAAATTATGTGACTTTGGACACAGACACCCGTTGCTGCTTTGATTCGTCGGGTGATGGCGATCCGGCGTTTTCAGGCTTATCTGTTGCGTGTCAAACATGGGAAATGATGATGACAGAACTGGCCTTGGAGACCCGCAAAGGATTGCCTGACGCCCTGCGAGTGCTTCTGGAAGACTACCCGCGCGAGGGGTGGGAGGCCGCCCCCGGCTTTGACGGGCTGATCCGGTTCTGGCTTGACCGCCATCTGACGTTTCGCCGCCTGATGGATGAAATGCGCAGCAGCACCGAAGCATTGATTGATCACAACCAAGACCCTGAACGATATAGGGTCATGGTATCGCGCTATGGCGGCATGTTCGTGAATGGCCTGCACGAACACCACACAATCGAAGACACCTATTACTTCCCCAAACTATCCCAGCGCGATACGCGGATCACCCGCGGTTTTGATATACTGGACAGCGATCATCACGCGATCGACGGGCACTTGAACACGTTTGTCGAACAGGCAAACACCGTGATTTCAAAGGCAGAGGAACGGTCCGCGTTACAGACCGCCGCGGGGGCGTTCCAAGCCCAACTGTCCACGATGGAGCGGCTCTTGAACCGGCATCTTCTGGATGAGGAAGAGCTGATTGTCCCCGTGATCCTGAAATACGGCACTGTTGGGTTGGGCTAGGCCTGTTTCGAGATTTGCACCGCCAGAATGCCGCCAGCGATCACCGCTACGCCCACCACATCAAGAAAACCGATCCGCTCGCCCAACAGGACCGCAGCGATGGCCACGCCGAAGAACGGGTTGAGAAAGTGAAAGGTCGATGCACGCACCGCCCCGATGCGCCGCACAAGCAAAAACCACACCAGCGTCGCCGCCAGCCCCGGCACCAAGGTGGTGTAGGCAAAAGCGACGATCAACTGCCAGTTCCACGTGACCACCAATGTTTCAAACGCAAGTGCGGGTGCCCACAACAACGCACTGCCCACCAGCATCTGCAGGCCCACGATCATCAGGACATTCCCCCCGGAAGAGGCCCCCAGCACCGCCATCGTCGCCACGGTCAGTGACACAACGCCGATGACGCACAGCACCAGCCCATAGATATCCACGCCACCCTGAATGCGTGCACCCATGATCAGGGTCACACCGATCAGGCCGGCGATCAGCCCCGCGATCCCCAACGCTTTGACTTTGGTGCCAAAAATCAGCCAACCAGCAAGCGCCACCAGCAGTGGCATGGTTGACGCGATGATGGCAGCCAGCGATGCAGCAATCGTCTGCATCGCCACAAAGTTGAGGCCCAGATAAAGCGCGTTCTGGCAAACGCCAAAGATCACAACGCCCATCCACTGCTTGCGGCTCAGCCGTGCGGTTTGCCCCAGCAGAAACGCGATCCCGACGCCAATCAGCCCCGAAATGAGAAAACGCAGCGCCAATGCCGTCAGCGGCGGGGCATATTCCACGATCACCCGCGCCGATGTAAAGGCGGACGACCACATCAGCGCAAAGGCCAACCCCATGATGATCGCTTTGATGTCCATGGCCCGGCCTAACGCGCTTCTGCCATCGACGGAAAGCAGAGATGCAACCGCAGCCCCACGCAACGTTCGGTGGTGTTGCCAGAGAGGCACCGCGCGCTGAACGCCGGAAATCGGCGAATCATGCGTTAACGCAGGGTTTTGTGAGGGTTTTGGGTGGTCGGATACGCGTCGGCAAAACGTCGGACTTTTGTCGGACCCCTGAGGCAGAATTCCGGCGGTTAATCCAGCGTGCGGCGCAAAGATGAACACACCGTTAAGGTTTAATGAGCGTTATTGCTGCATTTGCACGTACACATTCGATGCCGGAAACTAGGCTTCATATCCATGGAGGCGGACCAAACCGACGCGAATTCTACGGCACCTTTGCAGAACGTAATGAGCCTCCGACCGAGTGCTCCGGTTGTCCAAACACAGGCGGATTTTTCCATCGGGTTTCCTGACTCAACATCGAGCACTTCTCACCCAAAAGGTTCGTTGAGCAGGACAGAGCAGAACTTACCCGAGCTGGCGTGAATGGCGGGCTTCGCGTGCTGCATGAAAAACGGATTGCCTAGGACAGTAACACGCGAGCGAAGAAATCTCTGATCTCTGTGCCTCCTGTGATTGGGGTCACCAAAGACACGTATTGATCCGGTCTAGTAACAATGACCGCACCCAGGTTTCGATTGATCCCGCGCATGTCAAAAATGTCACCCACTTCTTGGGCTGGGCAAAAAACTTTCTCGTAGTCGGTGAGGCCCAGTGACCCTTTTTGAGGACGCAGTAGATCTGGCAGTTTCGAGATATCCATGTCTCGGTGAGAGGCCTGAAAGACTGCACGGACATCGATCACTGCGTCGATATCGGCATCCTTTTGCGACACTCGCTCCAACAACGCGGTTAGGTCTGCACACAAAGCGGCCGCAGGACCATTCGCGTCGCCTTCGTCCTTCCTTGGCGCAAAGATGATGATCCGCCAGCGCCCATCAGCTTTCAAACTATGCCCCAACTGCATTGGTTTCGCATCGGCAAGCCTGATGACAGGCCCGGAGTGGAAACGCTTACCAACAGGGTAACCTGTCGCCAATTCCTGATGGCGCGTATCTCCCCTGATCAACGATGCATCATAGCAGGTTTCAACACCTGCCGTATAACGCCCATGCTTTTTGAAATATGCTTGGAATTGGGCGGCATCTTCTTTGGTCTCAGGCTTCGCGCTAAACAGACGCGCCATGTCGCGATCAAAATCGATCAATTCTTGCGCTTTAGCGCGGCGTTCTGTGGAGTAGGTGTCCAGCAATTCAACAGGCGATTGGCCGCGAAGAACAGCGGCCAGCTTCCAACCCAGATTGAAGGCATCGGCCATTGAGACATTCATGCCTTGTCCCGCCTTAGGGCTGTGCGTGTGACAGGCATCACCAGCGATGAATATTCGTGGCGATTTTGCTCCCCGTTCCGCGTCGGCAACATCATCAAAGGCGTCACAAACACGTTGTCCAATCTCGTATGCCGACCACCAGGCGACTTGCGCTACATCAAAGTCAAAAGGGAAAAGGATCTCACGCGCCTTTTCGATTAACCGGTCCGATGTGACACCTCGATCAGCGGCTCGCTCATCAGGCCCTAGCTCATCGAGTTCGATATACAGGCGAACCAGATAGCCGCCTTCGCGGGGAATAATCAGGATGCTCCCCTGATCCGCAGATTGGATTGCACATTTTAATCTGATGTCGGGGAAGCTGGTTTTGCATAGAACATCCATCACGCCCCAAAGCTGTCGCGCGGATTTTCCCTTAAGAGCAAGGCCCAGTTCGGACCGGACTTTGCTGCGTGCGCCATCGCAACCTACGACATATTTGGCCCGAATGGTTTCAGTATCCTCCGGCCCATTCGAACAGGCTACTGTTGCTTCAATTGGAAAGTCGCGGTCGTCCGCTCGTGTCAGGGAAACCAATTCTTTGTGGTAGTCTGGAACGAGGCGGCTCGGCGATTTGGCCATGTTCTCAAGGTAGAAGTCATGAACTCGGGCTTGACTTAGAATGATGTGCGGCATCTCAGAAAGATCATCTTCCACATCCTGAATGCGGTCAGCGCGGACAAGTGGTGCCCCGTTTGCGCCGGGTCGCCAAAAGCTCACCTCATTGACGTGATAACCTTCCTTGATCACGCGCTCCGCAAAACCAAACGCCTCGAACATCTCGACAGAGCGGCAGGCGATTCCATCCGCCTGACCAAATTCCAGGGGGCCAGATTTGCGCTCGATTATACGCACCGAGATGTCCCCAAAAGCACTGAGTTGTGTCGCCAGCGTCAATCCAGCAGGTCCACAGCCAATAATGAGTACATCGGTGGTTTCCTTCGCCATGGTTGAACTGGCGGAGGCAACTGACGGGTCTCCGGTGCGGAAGCCATTAAGATGATACTGCATGCGCAATCCTATTACGTCGATCAGCGTTCTTAAAGTGGGATCACTTCAATTGAATACGGCGAACCTTTGTGTCAACGCGATCAAGTGCAACTTCGTGCGCCAGAACCGCCATTAGGAAAATGCATGGGATTGGACATCGTGGGTTCAATCTGGTCATTAGCGGCGCAAGCAGCATCCGCTGATCAGGTGAGCGTGTGACGTCAGGTTCCAAGTCATCTGACGTCTCACAACTCACAATCGACAAACAAAAAAGGCCGCCTGTTCAGGCGACCCTTTCCGAAACCCTAGCGGGGTATCGTGCGAAGGGATTAACCGTTCACGCTGTCTTTGAGTGCCTTGGCGATTGTCATTTTGACAACCTTGTCGGCTTCCTTCTTGATCTGCTCACCCGTGGCCGGGTTGCGGACCATGCGCTCTGGGCGCTCTCGGCAATAGATCTTGCCAACACCTGGCAGTGTCACGGCGCCGCCGCCGGATACTTCCTTGGTGATGATGCCAGTTACGGCATCCAGTGCAGACCCTGCTGCTTTCTTGTCCATGCCTGTTTCGTCGGCAAGTGCAGCTACCAGCTGCGCCTTTGTCATTGGTTTTGTCGCCATTTTACTGGTCTCCCTCGTTCGCCCAGCAGTTGGGCCTCTTACCCGCTCATATAACGGTATGTTGTGGGACACCACAACGATTAGTGGCACATTTCAAGTGAAAATAACGGGTTTTGGGTCGTTTTTTGCCGAATTACAGGAAAGCTGTCTCTTCAAAGCTACGTAATTTGCGGCTGTGGATGCGTTCAAGTGGCATTTCACGCAACCTTTCCATCGCTCTTATACCAATCATCAGGTGCGCGGCCACCTGTGTTTTATAGAAATTCGACGCCATACCGGGCAATTTCAGCTCTCCATGCAGGGGTTTGTCGCTGACGCAAAGCAAGGTGCCGTAAGGGACCCTGAACCGGAATCCATTGGCCGCAATCGTCGCACTTTCCATATCCAGCGCAATCGCCCGCGATTGGGAAAGCCGCTGGACCGGCCCCGCCTGTTCGCGCAGTTCCCAGTTGCGGTTGTCGATAGTGGCCACGGTGCCGGTGCGCATGATCCGTTTGAGTTCGTAGCCTTCCAGTTCGGTCACATCCGCCACGGCGGTTTCCAGCGCAATCTGGATTTCGGCCAGCGCAGGGATCGGCACCCAGACAGGCAGGTCATCATCCAGCACGTGATCTTCCCGCAGGTAGGCGTGGGCCAACACGAAATCCCCCAGCCGTTGCGAATTGCGCAGGCCCGCGCAGTGGCCGACCATCAGCCAGGCATGGGGCCGCAGGACCGCGATATGGTCGGTCGCGGTTTTGGCGTTTGACGGGCCGACGCCGATATTGACCAGCGTGATCCCGGCGCCGTTGGCCCGTTTCAGGTGGTAGGTCGGCATTTGTGGCAGTTTGGCAGGTACAGGCAGTGGCGCGTCGGCCTGCGTGATTTCGACGTTTCCGGTGCTGACAAAGCTGGTGTAGCCGCTGTCGGGATCGGCGAGCATGTGGCGGGCATAGGCCTCGAACTCTTCGACGTAGAACTGGTAGTTGGTGAATAGAACGTGGTTTTGGAAATGCTCAGCCGCGGTGGCGGTGTAGTGCGACAGGCGGGCGAGCGAATAGTCGATCCGCTGGGCCGTGAACGGGGCGAGCGGCAGGGCACCGTCGGGGTATTTGAACCCCTCGCCGTTGACGATACTGTCATGCGTGGTGCTGAGATCCGGCACATCGAACGTGTCGCGCAGGTTGAATTCCAGCGATCCGTCATGTGGCACGGTCAGGTTTGGGTCATTGGCGGCGGCAAAATGCACCGGCATTTCGGTTTTCGAAGGGCCGATGATCACCGGCATCCCGTGGCTTTTGATCAGCAGGCCGATTTGCTGGCGCAGGTAATCGGCGAAAAGATCAGGGCGGGTGACGGTTGTTGCGTAGGTGCCGGGTTCGGCCACGTGTCCGAATGACAGGCGCGTGTCTGTTTTGGCGTAGGTCGTCGTGGTCAGCCGGATTTCGGGATAATAGGCGCGCACCCGTGTTTCCGGCTGTCCCTCGCGCAGGGCCTTGATGAAGTTTTCGGACAGGAAGCCGACGGCGCTCTGGTACAGCTCCTGCAACCGTTCGACGGCTTTGCCCGCGTCAGTAAAGGCCTCTGCCTTGGGGGTATCCGGTGTCTGGATATGGACCTTTTGCGCCACGTTCATGCGTTTTCCTCGAAGAGTTCGGTAATTTCAAATTTGTCGACGTCCACCAGACCCAGATCAGAGATGCGCAACGAGGGGATGACAACCAGCGCCAGCAGCGAATGCTGCATATAGGCGTTATTCAGCGTACAGCCGCATTCGGCCATGGCAGCGACCATCCGGTCGGCCTTTGCCGCGACCTCGGCCGCGGGGCTGTCGGACATCAGGCCGGCGATGGGCAGTTCGACCAGTGCGATTTCCTGCCTGTCCTTCCAGACGGTCACACCGCCGCCGACCTCATCCAGCCGGTTGGCGGCTGCGGCCATCATGGCGCGGTCGGTGCCCACCACGATCATATGGTGACTGTCATGGGCCACGGTGGAGGCCATGGCCATCTGGCCGGTATAGCCAAAGCCAGACACGAAGCCATTGACCACATCGCCCGTGCCCCGGTGCCGTTCAACAAGGGCGATCTGATAGGTATCGCCTTCGCCTTCGACAAGACCGTCGACGACGGGCAGTTCAGCTGTCAGCGCCTCGGTCGGGGCCTGGTTTTCCACGACACCGATGACCTTGGCCTTGACGTTGTTGGCCCCGTCCGGGGCCTTGATGGCGAAGTCGGTGTCTTGCAACGTCTTGCCCATCCGCACGGTTTGTCGCGCGTCAGTGGGCCATTCGTAATGCGGGCAATCTACCGTGATCTTGCCGTCCAGCGCCACGGTTTGCCCGCGCGCGATCACCTGTTCGATCGGCAGCGTTGTCAGATCGGAGGTCAGGATCATGTCCGCCCGCCGCCCCGGCGCGATGGACCCAAGCTCCCGTTCCAGCCCGAAATGTGTGGCGGTGTTGATGGTGGCCATCTGCAGCGCCACAACCGGGTCACAGCCGCAGGCGATGGCATGGCGCACGACCCGGTTCATATGACCGTCATTCACCAGTGTGCCGGAGTGGCAATCATCGGTGCAAAGGATGAAATTGCGCGGGTCGAGCCCCTTTTCCGTGACTGCCGTAATCTGGCTTTCCACATCATACCACGCCGACCCCAGCCGCATCATCGACCGCATCCCGTTGCGCACGCGGGCAATCGCGTCTGCCTCTGCCGTGCCTTCGTGATCGTCGGCAGCCCCGCCAGCCACGTAGGCGCTGAATGCGATCCCCTTGTCGGGTGACGCATAATGCCCGCCGACGGTTTTTCCGGCATTCATTGTTGCGGCCATTTCGGCCAGCATCTGCGGATCACCATTGATCACACCGGGAAAATTCATCATCTCACCCAGCCCGATGATCCCGGGCCACGCCATCGCCTCGGCCACATCCTCCGCCGAAATCTCGAACCTTGTGGTTTCCAGACCGGGGGCTGATGGGGCGCAGGAGGGCATCTGGGTGTAGATGTTGATCGGCTGCATCAGCGCCTCATCATGCATCATCCGCACGCCGCGCAAGCCCAACACATTCGCGATCTCGTGCGGGTCGGTGAACATGGTCGTGGTACCATGCGGGATGACCGCAGCGGCAAACTCGGCAGGTGTCAGCATCCCGCTTTCGATATGCATGTGCCCGTCGCAAAGGCCGGGGATCAGATAGCGGCCTTTCGCGTCGATCACCTGTGTATCAGGTCCGATGCAGTGGCTGGCATCCGGTCCGACATAGGCGAAACGGCCATTGGCGACAGCGACCTGCCAGTCGAGGATTTCGCGGGTCTGCACATTGACGAGCCGGGCGCCGTGAATGACCAGATCAGCAGGTTCACGACCCGCAGCGACGGCGACCAGACGGGGGGCCGACTCAGCCCATGATTTGAAGTGAAGTTCCATCCCCAATGGTTTCACCGTTTTTGGGGGAGGGCAAGACCCACACTTTCTGTAGGCGACAAACAGGGAATTGATGCACATGCATCTGCAATTGTACCGCCCGGTGGCACCACCGGGCATCGCCCGACCTTCCCCCGGAGGGCGATTTTGCAATGTTTGGAAAAGCGCAAGGTCACGCTTTGGGCAATGCATCGTTCAACGCAAATGTTTCTAACGCCCTCCAGGTCGGGCGATGCCCTCAACTCTTTACCGCAAGTCTAGAGGCGGCTACTTGCATTCTCTTTATCTCCGTATGACGCCAGCGGCGAACATTACCGAGAACGAAGATATCATCCCTTTTGCTCAGCAAGTCCAAAGCGGCATTCATATGTTTATCACAGGGAGTGTCTTCACCGCGAAACGCAATCACAATCAGTTTAGCAATCTTCATCTGATGCGCAGCAGCAAACAGCACATCGTAGCAACGTTGCTCGATTTCATCGACCGTCAAACCTTCCCCACCTCCAAAGGCTCCACGTTCGGGTTCAGCCGCACCATGGCGAGGTTCAGCGCCCCGGCCACGGTCACCCACGCCAGATACGGCACAAATGCCAACCCGGCCCAGAAATCCAGCTGCCAATGCGTTACCGTGCAGCCCAGCACCGCGACCCATAGAGCCGCCATTACCGGCAGCGCGCCTTTCAGCCGACGCAGCCCGAAGAATACCGGGGTCCAGAGTGTGTTGAAAGCGATCTGCATGGCCCAGAAGGCCATCGCATAGGCGCTGCCGTCCAGGCCGGCCACCCGCGCCCCGGCGAAGGACATCAGCAGATAAATCGTCGTCCACGCCACTGGAAACAGCCAGTTGGGCGGCACCCATGACGGCTTGTTCAGCTTCTCGTACCACTCTCCCGGAGGGAACATGGCACCAGTCGCCCCTGCGCCAAAGCATGCCGCCAGAAACATCAAGAAAAGCCAAATATCCATGTCAGGCCCCTTTCGGGGCAACAACTAGGCCATCGGGCGGTCAGTTCCAATGCCCGTCTCGCGCGCCTTCAACTCGGCCAGAATATCCAGCACCGATGAAGAACGCCCGGCATTGACCCGACCCTGACTGGCTGCATCGACCAGAAAAGCGACCTCATCCAGCGGCTTGGCATAGATGACCGCCGATTTCGGCATGATCAGCGACAGACCTGTGCGTGCGCCTGATTGCATCAGCCATCCCAGCTTTTGCGCGGTCGAGGTGCGGGCGCGCATCGAAATGCTGTCATAGCCTTGCCGCCGCAACTGTTTGCCGATCCCGGCATAGATCAACCGTGCCGCCCAGATGCCGGTGCGCGCCCGCAACGGCAGCACGTCAATCCCGGCCTCTGACCGGCGATACAAGCGATCCGCCTCGGCCAGCAATCGCTTGACTAGCTTGCGCACGTCGTTGGTGGGCAGCGGCTCACGCACGAAATTCACCGGATCAATCCCGGCATCCGCCAGCCAATCGAGCGGCAGATAGATCCGACCCATCCGGGCGTCTTCCCCCACATCGCGAGCGATATTGGTCAATTGCATCGCGACGCCCAGATCACAGGCGCGCGCCAGTGCATCGGCATCGCGCACGCGCATCAGCACACACATCATGGCACCCACTGCGGCGGCGACGCGGGCTGAATAGTCTCTAACACCGCTTAACGTGTCATAGCGATGCTCTGCCGCGTCCCATGCCAACCCTTCCAGCAGGGCCTCGGGCAAGGCCCGCGGCATCTCGAAATCCTCGATAATCGCGGCAAAGGCCCGATCTTCGGGCGCGTCCTTGGGCCGGCCCGCATAGGCCAGTTCCAACCTGTCTTGCAGGCGGAACACGGCCCCCGCCTGATACTCACCCTCATCCACCTCATCATCCGCCAAACGGCAGAACGCATAGAGCGCCAGCGCGGGGTCACGGACCTTGGCGGGCAGGAGTTTGGAGGCGGCATGAAACGACAGCGACCCGTGGCGGATCGCTTCTTTGCAGTGTTCTAAATCGTCAGGTTGGATCATTCAGCTGCCATTTTCAGTTCGGGTTGCGCCGGAGCGTCGGGTACCAGTTTGCCCAGCACCTCAGCGCTGGAGATGACCCCTGGCACGCCCGCGCCGGGATGGGTGCCCGCGCCGACCAGATAAAGGCCCTTGGCCTCTTCACTGATGTTATGGGGCCGGAACCACGCGGATTGCAGGATGCGGGGTTCGATGGAAAACCCGGAGCCGTTGGGCGACAGGTAGCGGTCGCGGAAATCGGCGGGGGTGAGCGTCATTTCAGTGCTGATATGGGCGGCGAAACCGGGGAGGTATTTTTCGACCTCGGCCTGCACCTTGGCTTTGTAGGTCTCGGTCTCGGTTTCCCAATCCACGGGATCGTCAAAACCCAGATGCGGGACGGGGGAGAGGACATAGAACGTGTCATCACCAGCAGGTGCGACGCTGGGGTCGGTGACCGCGGGCCGATGGATGTAAAGGCTCATGTCATCGGCCAGTTTGCCTTTGATAAAGATGTCCTTGAGCAGGCCCTCGTAGCGCGGCGCGTTGGTGATCGTGTGGTGCCCCACATCCGGCCACATCTGCGCCGTGCCTTCGGTGCCGAAATACCAGACGAAGAGACCCATCGACCAGCGGCGCGATGTCAGCTTGCGGTCGGTCCAGCGTTTCCGCTGTTTACGGCGCAGCAGCCGCTGATACGTATGCCCTGCATCCGCGTTACTGACGACCAAAGGCGCTTGGATCAATTCACCATCGGTCAGGCGGACGCCTTGCGCGGCATCGTCCTTCACCAGAATTTCGTCCACTTCGACCCCGTGGCGAACTTGCCCGCCTTGAGACCGAATAACCTTGACCATCGCATCCGCAATCGCCTGCACCCCGCCCATCGCGTAATGCACGCCGAATTCCTTCTCAAGATACGCCACAAGGGCATACATCGACGTCACATGACGCGGATCGCCGCCGATGAACAGTGGATGAAACGACAGCGCCATGCGCAGGCGGGCGTCTTTTACCCGCCGTTTGGCCAGACCAAGGATTGATTGATCGGCGCGCAGCATCGCGAATTGCGGCAGTACCTTGATCGTTTCCCAGAGCCGGTGCATCGGCTTGGCGACCATGCCTTCGAAGCCGAGAACATAGCGGCGCTCGCTGTCCTTGAGGAATTTCTTGTATCCCTTCACATCACCAGAGCTGAGGCGGGCGACCTCTGCCAGCATGGCGTCAGTATCCTGCCGGGCGGTGAAGGTTGACCCGTCCTGCCAACGCACCTCGTAAAACGGGTCCATCGGGCGCAGATCGACATCCTTGTGAAAATCGCGCCCGCAGGCCGCCCAAAGCTGTTCATAGACTTGCGGGACGGTGATGATCGTCGGGCCAAGGTCGAATCGATGTCCATCCTGCGTGACAGATGATCCGCGTCCGCCGGGCCGATCCAGCCGGTCGAGCACGGTGACGGCATAGCCCTTGGCACCCAGACGCATCGCTGCGGCAAGGCCGCCAAGCCCCGCACCGATAACGATAGCAGCGTGCGAGTCGCTCTGATCAGGTGTCATCATACCTCAACAGTAATAGTGTAAGGTTAAGTTGACAAATATTATCGCGCGATCTTCCCAACTGGCCGGTCCTATGTCAGGATAAATTGACACTACGTAAGGTTTCCGCCCGTGACCCAGACTGTCACCCTGTCATTCTTTCGCTTCTCCGGGCTGCGCGCCCGGGCGTGGGCGCTGATGATGATGGGGGCGGCGCGACGCCCGCTGGCGCGGACCCCCGATATCGGTTTCTGGAAGCTGTGCGGCGCGGGCAAGGGCGAAGGGTTCAGCCCGACGGTCAACCCCTACACGATTGCCATTCTTGCCACCTGGCAAACGCTGGAGTTGGCGCAGGACCGGACCGCCAGCGCGCCTGTTTTTCAACGCTACCGCGCCCGCAGTGCCGAGGATTGGACCGTTTTCTTGCAGCCCCGTTCCGTGCGGGGCGCGTGGGGCGGTGTCGCACCATTTGCACCGGATGACACGCCTGCCGCAGGCCCCATGGCCGCGCTGACGCGCGCATCCATCCGCAAGTCTGCCCTGATGCAATTCTGGAAACAGGTGCCCAACATTTCCGCCAATATCGGGGCTGACCCCAACGTGATGTTCAAGGCGGGGATCGGCGAATTGCCGATGCTGGACCAGATCACCTTTTCCATTTGGCCGGACAAGGCCACGATGGATGGTTTCGCCCGCACCGGCCCGCATGGTGCCGCGATCAAGGCCGTTCGCGCAGGCAACTGGTTTTCCGAAGAACTCTTTGCCCGTTTCGCCGTTCATTCCGACCGGGGCACATGGAACGGCACCTCGCCCCTTGCCAAACTATCGGAGGCCGCATGACCCCCTTCCCCTTCTCCGCCATCGTCGGCCAGGACGAGATGAAGCGCGCCATGATCCTGACGGCCATCGACGGCTCCATTGGCGGCGTGCTGGTCTTTGGCGACAGGGGCACCGGCAAATCCACCGCTGTTCGTGCGCTTGCGGCCCTGCTGCCACCAATTAAGGCAATCAAGAACTGTCCCGTGAACAGTGCCAAGGCCGCCGAAGTGCCGGGTTGGGCCAACCTCAAAACCAAGCGCGTCCACGAAACGCCGACCCCCGTGGTCGATCTGCCGCTTGGCGCGACTGAGGACCGGGTGACCGGCGCGCTCGACATCGAAAAGGCACTGACCAAGGGCGAAAAGGCGTTCCAGCCGGGGCTGCTGGCCAAGGCAAACCGGGGATATCTTTATATTGATGAGGTCAACCTGCTCGAAGACCACATTGTCGATCTGCTGCTGGACGTCGCCCAATCCGGCGAAAACGTGGTGGAGCGCGAAGGGCTTTCTATCCGCCATCCGGCCCGTTTTGTCCTCGTGGGCTCCGGAAACCCGGAGGAGGGCGAATTGCGCCCACAACTGCTCGACCGGTTCGGTCTGTCGGTCGAAGTCACGTCACCCAAGGAAATCGACACCCGCGTCGAAGTCATCAAACGCCGCGATGCATTCGAGAATGACAATGCCGCCTTCATGCTGCGCTGGCAGGCCGAAGATGCCGCGATCCGCGACCGTATTCTCAAGGCGCGCAAATCTCTAACAAAGCTCAAAACGCCTGAAAAGACACTGACAGACGTCGCCGAACTGTGCCTCGCCCTCGGCTCAGACGGGCTGCGCGGTGAACTGACGTTGCTGAAGGCCGCCCGCGCCTATGCCGCGTGGCGCGATGACACCGCCCTGACCCGCGCGCATATTCGTGATGTGGCCCCGATGGCGTTGCGCCACCGCCTGCGCCGCGATCCGCTGGATGAAGCGGGCAGCGGCACCCGCGTCGCGCGCACGGTGGAAGACGTACTTGGATAGCTGGCAGCAAGCCACGCTGGCGCAGCAATTGCTGGCGATTGATCCGGGGCTCGGTGGGGTCACGATCCGCGCCCGATCCGGACCGGTCCGCGATGCGTTGTTTAAGCAGGTCGATCCCGCCGCCAAACGCATCCATCCCGCCATATCTGACGAAGCACTGTTTGGTGGGCTTGATCTGTCGGCCACATTGACGACCGGGCATCTGGTACAGGAGCAGGGTCTTCTTGCCACGCCCGGTCCCATGATCCTTGCGATGGCCGAACGGGCACCCGTGCGGCTGGCCGCGCATCTGGCGGTGGCCTTGGACAAAAACACAGGGCATACGCTCATCGCACTCGACGAAGGGGCCGAACCCGACGAGATGCTTGACCCCAAGCTTGCCGAACGGCTGGCGTTCCACATAGATCTGTCCGATATAGCGCTGCGCGACATCTCCACCGAACCGCCCGGCAAGGCCGGGCAGCCCCCGACCGCCCCCATGGGCGGGGGCTTCACCCCCACCCGCGGTCGGGCACTGCCCTCTGTTCCGCCAGACATCATTGACCAAATCACCCGCATCGCATCTGACCTTGGCATCGACAGCCTCCGCGCCCCGCTCTTCGCCCTGCGCGCGGCTAAGGCCCAAGCGATCCTGAACGACCGGGACCACATCACCACCGAAGACATCGAAACCGCTTGCGCCCTGACCCTCGCCCACCGCGCAACCCGCATCCCCGAACCTCAGCCGCAAGAGCCCGAGGCCCCACCGCCAGAGCAAACGGAAAACCAAAACACCGAAGACACGCTCGATCTCCCCGACGAACTGCTGCTCGACGCGGTCCGCGCACTCCTCCCCGACAACCTGCTTGACCGGCTGGCGGCACAAAAGGCGCGTCAGGGGCGCGGTAACGGCACGGGTGCAGCCCGCAAAGGCAACCGGCGCGGCCGCCCGCTGCCATCCCGCGCGGGCAAACTCAGCGATGGGGCGCGGATCGATATCATTGGCACCCTGCGCACCGCCGCCCCATGGCAAACGATCCGGCGCAATGCGACCGGACGCGACGGCTTGCGCATCCGCCCCAACGATTTCCGCAACAAACGGTTCGAAGAGAAATCCGACCGGCTGCTGATCTTCACCGTCGATGCGTCCGGCTCTGCGGCGCTGACTCGGCTGGCAGAGGCAAAAGGGGCCGTCGAACTGCTGCTCGCCCAAGCCTATGCGCGGCGGGATCACGTGGCGCTGGTCGCGTTCCGGGGGACCGAGGCCGAACTGCTGCTCCCCCCAACCCGCTCCCTCGTGCAAACCAAACGCCGCCTTGCAGGATTGCCCGGCGGTGGTGGCACGCCACTCGCCGCTGGCATGGTCGCCGCCTTCGAACAAGCCACGCACGCGACGCGCAAGGGTCTGACCCCCACTATCGCTATCCTGACCGACGGGCGTGCCAATATCGCACTCGACGGAACCGCTGACCGCAAACAGGCCGCGACCGATGCCCAGCAAATCGCGAAGGCGCTGCGCGCCCATGGCATCGATGCCATTGTCATTGACACGGGCAACAGGCCCGAACCGGCCCTGCGCAACCTCGCCCAGACACTCGACGCAGCCTACCTACCGTTGCCGCGGGCCGATGCGCACAGGCTGTCGCAATCCGTCGCCACGGCGCTTGGCGACTGAATGCGCTGGCCCCCGGACCCGGCCATCTGGCCCCTGACCGAACATTCCCGGCAAGTCCTGCACCGTCCCCACCGCTGGCATGTACAGGAACATGGGACGGGCGACACAATCCTACTGATCCACGGGGCAGGCGGCGCGACGCAAAGCTTTCGCGGCCTCTTTCCACTTTTGGCACAGGACCACCATGTCGTCATGTTCGACCTGCCTGGCCAGGGCTTTACCCAACTGGGGGCGCAGCAGCGCTGCGGGCTGGATCATATGTCAGAGGATATACTGGGGCTGATCCGGCATGAGGGCTGGGTGCCGTCTCGGATCATCGGCCATTCCGCCGGGGCCGCGATTGCCTTGCGCCTGTGGGAACTGGGATTGCGCCCTGTCGACGGGATTGTTGGCATCAACGCCGCCTTGGGAAAGTTCAAGGGGGTTGCCGGCTGGCTGTTTCCGATGATGGCCAAGGCGCTGGCGGTCACGCCCTTCAGCGCCAGCATGTTCGCGGCGACGACAACCCGCAGCAGTGTGCGCAACCTGATCCGGGGGACCGGTTCGACGCTGGAGCAGGAGGGGCTGGAACTTTACTATCGGCTGGCCACGGACAAGGGGCATGTGGACGCGACCCTGTCGATGATGGCGCAGTGGTCGCTGGACGGGCTGTTGTCGCGGCTGGGCCAGATCGATGCGCCGGTCCATCTGATCACCGGACTGAACGATACGGCCGTTCCCCCGCAGGTCAGCCGGGACGCGGTGGACAAACTTCCCAACGCAAAACTGACAGAACTTGACGGTCTGGGGCATCTGGCCCACGAGGAAGACGCCAACACGATCGCTACCCTAATCAACCAATAAGAAAAGCCGCGAGCGTTTCCGCTCGCGGCCCCAAAACCTAGCGATAGGTCTGTCTTATTCGGCGGCAAACGTCGAAAGATAGGCGTACAGGTCATAAGCCTGCTCTTCCTGGCGGACCTGATAGGCCATTTTGCCACGGGCGCGGCGGTTATCGAGCACTTCACGCAGCCAGCCGGTGGGGTCCTGCACATAGGCCACGAAGGATTCTTCGGTCCAAGCCAGGTCTGCTTCACCCAGTTCAATGAGTGAATCGCTGTAGCGGAAACCTTCCTCGGTGCCGGGGATGCGACCCGCGATCCCGTAGAGGTTCGGACCGGTCTTGGCGTTGCGTCCGGCCAGAACTTCGCCGGAGGCATCTGCCACGACGTGACAGGCGACGCACTGGCGGTTGAACTGCTCTTCACCGGCGGCAGCATCACCTTGGGTGGATGCATGGCCGTCTGCAAAAGCAGGCGCTGCGAGCACGGCAAATGCGGCTGCAATAGTAAACTTTTTCATGATCGTGTTCCTTTTCGATCTTACTTTGGTGACCGTTTGCCCCAGTCGTGGCTCAATGTAATGCAACAGGCGGCACGGTCCACCCCCATCTGCAAAAGAATGCGTTAACCCCGTCAGGCGACCGCATGGGCGAGCGCACATTGTCGCCACAAGACGCTTAACGCTTTGACAAGATGGTCAATATCGGCGTCCGTGTGCAGTGGCGACGGGGTAAACCGCAACCGCTCGGTCCCCTTTGGAACGGTCGGATAATTAATCGGCTGCACATAAATATCCCATTCGCGCATCAGGTAATCGGCCAGCATCCGGGTCTTGACCGGGTCCTTGATCAGAACTGGCACAATGTGGCTTTCGTTATGCATATGCGGGATGCCTTCGCGGTCCAGCGCGGCGCGCAGGCGCGCCACCTGCCGTTTCTGGCGGGCACGCTCCATCTGCGATTCCTTGAGATAGGCGATGGATGTGCGGGCTGCTGCCGCGACCGCAGGCGGTAACGCAGTCGTAAAGATGAACCCGGACGCAAAGCTGCGGATAAAATCGCATAGGGCAACAGACCCGGTGATGTAGCCGCCAACAACGCCAAACGCCTTGCCCAGCGTGCCTTCGATCAGGGTGATGCGATCCGCCAGCCCCTCGCGTTCGCTGACACCACCGCCGCGCGGGCCGTACATGCCGACGGCGTGGACCTCATCCAGATAGGTCATGGCGCCGTATTTTTCGGCCACTTCGACAATCTCACGGATCGGGGCGATGTCGCCATCCATGGAATAGACACTTTCGAAGGCGACAATCTTGGGCACGTCCTTTGGCAGTGTACGCAGCTTCATTTCCAGATCATGCACATCGTTATGCTTCCAGATGACCTTGGTCGCCCGCGAATGGCGGATGCCTTCGATCATGGAGGCATGATTGCCTGCATCGGAAAGGATCACGCAATCCTTCAACCGGCTGCCAAGGGTCGAGAGGGCGGCCCAGTTTGATACGTAGCCGCTGGTAAAGAGTAACGCTGCTTCCTTGCCGTGAAGATCCGCCAGTTCCTGTTCCAACAGCAGATGATCGTGGTTGGTGCCGCTGATATTGCGGGTGCCACCCGCGCCGGTTCCTGTGCGCTCGACCGCTTCGCACATGGCCGCGATCACCTTTGGGTGCTGACCCATCCCCAGATAATCGTTCGAACACCAGACAGTTACATCTCGCACGCCATCCTCGTCATGGTTGGCAGCGCGTGGAAACTTTCCGCATTTCCGCTCCAACTCGGCAAAATAGCGATAGTTGCCCTCGTCTTTGAGCGTGGTCAGTTGTGCGTTGAACAGGGCATCAAAATCCATCGGTCTATCTTTCTTCTTTGGTCATTGTCTTGGGCGCGGGCAGCATCCAGCGCCAGAGTTTTGCGTCAGGCAGCGGCACCACCATCAGCCAGTGTTCCAGCAGGGCAAGTGCTGCAAGGGCGGTCAGCAGGGCAAAGCCCACGACGCTGGCCTCCGATTGTGCGGACCACAGCCGTTCGGCACAGACCGCCAGCAGCGCGGTCAGCACCGTAATTGCGGCGGGAAAAGCGAGGGTCACAGGCCCGCGCCGGAAATAGGATTTCAGATGTGCCAGTCTGTCGGGGACAAACTCCGTATTGATGCGGGGCACCCCGAAATACAGGTTCAGCTTGGCAAAGATCCGGGCAAGAAACAGCACCAGATAGGTTGATACCGCCATCCGGTTCCCGGCGCCGTCCGAGACAACGACAAGGGCGAGCAGACCAATCACCAGCGCCAGTTCATGATAGGCAACGGTGCTGAATGCCCGAAAAAACCGGTCCTTGCCTGACAGTCCGGGCGGGCATTCCTGCCGCATAGGCCCGGTGATCACACCCGCCAAAAACGCAAGTTCGATCCAGCCCCAGATCGCGAGCGCTCCGATGAAACCCATATAGGCCCCGAGCACATTGGCAACGGGCAACGACAGGGCCACCGCCGCAACCCCGGCTGCAAGCATTGGCAACCAGCAAAAGACGGTCATGCCGTGGCGGCCCAAACGATCCGCCCGGCGCACCGCCACCAAAATCGCCCCGGTGGAAAACCACCAGACGAAAATGGCAAACAGCGATGCGATCCAGGGTGAAGTCATCAGTAGGCGGGCTCCATCCGGGGGCTGGCGGGAACCGTGCTTTTCTCGACCGGGATGGTCAGAAGTGACACAAAGGCAAACCCCGCCTTGGCCGAGCCGGCCATCCGTTTCAGCCAGCCGCCAAGGCCGCCTTGCTTGCGGCCATGGGCGATCTGCACGTTGGCCGCTTCCATCCGGCGCAAAGTCGGCTTCCAACGGGGGTGGTCGATATCCAGCACCATCGGGAACACCTGCCGCGAGATTTCAGAGGTCTTGCGGAACACTTCTTGCCCGTACCATTCAGGATCGACGCCCAGCGCCTTGTGGAATTCAGGGCGTTGATGGTCGCGCACCCACATGGTCGAAAAAACAGCCGTCAGGAAAAACTTGATCCACATGCGGTTAACCCAGCTTTCCGTCAGCTTTGGATCGGTCTTCAGCAAAAGCGCGAAGGCTTCGCCGTGCGAAAACTCATCGTTGCACCATTCGCAGAACCATTTGAAAATCGGGTGGAACCGATGCTCGGGGTGCTTTTCCAAGTGCCGATAGATCGTGATGTAGCGGGCATAGCCGATCTTTTCCGACAGATAGGTGGCGTAGTAGATGAATTTGGGCCGGAAATAGGTGTATTTCTTGGCCTGCGTGAGAAAGCCCAAATTCACCGCGATCCCCGCTTCGCGCAGGGCGTCGTTGATGAAACCGGCATGGCGCGCCTCGTCCCGCGCCATCAGTTGGAAGAGGGTCGTGATATCCTCGTTCGAGCCGCGCCGCTTCATTTCCTTGTAAAGCACACAGCCCGAGAATTCGGCGGTGCAAGATGAGATCAGGAAGTCGATGAACTCAGCCTTCAGCTTCGGCTCCATTCCGTCCCAATCGACAGTGTCCCAGTCTTCGTTTTTCTTGAAATGACCCTTGTTGGGGTCCGATTTCATGCGGGCGATCAGTTTGTCCCACTCTTCGCGGACGGGGGTGACGTCAATCGCGTCCATCTCATCAAAGTCGGTAGTGTAAAAGCGCGGGGTCAGCAGCGTGTTGGACATCGCCACTTGCGTCGCTTCTTCGTTGGTCAAAGGCGGCAGGGCCTCTTGGGCGGCGATGGCTTCTTCTGCGGTGGCCGCGTCGGATGAATGCATGTTCATGACATCACCTCTTCGCTGAATGAGAATTCGCACAGTTCCATGAATTCCAGATCGCCCGTCGCGCGGGTCCACATCTGTTCCAGTTTGCTGGCACGGGTGATCACCGCTGTCCGCTTTTCCTCAACCAACTCGCCAAAGGCGGCCATGATTTCCGGCCCCTGGACCTGCACCGTGTCACCGGGATGGATGACCGCCCCGTTATCCAGACGCACATGCGCCGACAATTCTTCGAACCGATGCGAAATCGTTACCGTACAAGGCGCGGTTTCCTTTGTTCTAAAAAGTAGTCCCATGTGAGTTCCCTTTCACATCTGATGCGCGCGGGTGGCTAACCCACGCACGGTTTCAATCCAGCAGCCGGGCAAAGGCTGCCACGTTATCCGCCCCGTAACCGATCAGTTCGACCGACATGGCGGTGGTTTCGTCAATAATCGCGATATTGCCGTTTTCGCGCCTAACAACCTGCAAGGGCTGTTCACTGGACAGGCCGTAGACAAGGCGCTTGCGATCCACGACCCGGCCGATCACACCAATAAACCCGGCCTTGTGATCAGCCGAGGACGCCAGCAGCGTGCCGTCTGTCCCCATCACCTGATAGATCCCGTTGCGGTCGCCGGTCATCACGATGTCAAGTGATTGCACCACGGGTGCTTCGACCAGAACGCCGCGGTTGGGCACCTGTGCCCATTGCGCATAGGCCACGATCCCGAGGCTGGCGAGCATCAGGGCAAACATGCCCTGCACCAGTATCCGTGGGACCATTTCCTTGTCCCGATGGCGCATCTGTTGTTCAAGCTGTGACATGGGCCTACTCCGCTGCGACGGCATCGCCGTCATGAGTTGCGACGCGCGACACCTGGGGCTGGGAAATCCGGGTTTCGGCGGCATCGGCAAAGATGCGGGCGACCTTTTCGGCGTCCGGGATGCAGCGCAGGGCGGGCTGGGTCCGCGCCATGCGCCAGGGCCGCACATGGGGCCAGGTCATCAGATAGGAAATGCGCGCCTCACCGATCAGCTCGAACGCCAATGTGCCGGTACCCGATGGCTTCAGGTCCAGCTTGGCCGTCCCGATGCAGACGTAAGGCAGGTTCAGGGTCATGGTCAGGGCGGCACCTATGCGCATCGCCACCCGCTTGTTGGTCAGTGTGTAGACCGTGGACCGGGCCTGCACATAGGCGATGCCATAAAGAATGCCACACGCAATCAGACCCGACACCACAAACGGCAGCCCGTGCATCAGGGCGATGCCAAAGGGAAAATCAGCCGATGACACACCCACCCGCCAGAATGTGAGCAGGGCAAAATACCCGGCCACCCATCGCAGCCCCAACGCCTCGCGCGCCAGACGGCGGGGATCAGGGGCACCCTGCCATAGGATATGTTCATCCTTGGGCAACTGCTCTGGCAGGCCCTTTACGGGTTCAAAGTTGAAATCATCGTGGCTCATGGCAGGTTCCCTCTGCAATCATGCAGCCCCGGTGGCGAGCCGGGACCGCCCTGGTGTCAAAGAACGGTTTGCGACCGTTCTGGCGAGGCATAAAGCGTACCGCCAGCGTAATAGGCGGTGATCTTGTCCTCTTCGAGAAGCGTGACCTCGTCCCCGTTCTTGGTGGCAGGCACGCCGTCCCAGTTATGGGCATGTAGCGACCGGACCGTGACGCGGTCGGTGCCGATCTTGGCCATCGTCATGGGGATCAGGCGGGTCTTGCCGGTGCCTTCAGGGTTCAGATCAACGGTCAGATAACGGACCATCTGTTCGGGTACATCGACCCACATATCGGTGACACGGCCCACGACCTCTCCGTCACCGCCAACAACGGCCTTGCCGCGCGGGTCGCGCCCGGCAGAAACCTTGAAGTCCTCCAGCGTGGACATCGGTTTGATCTTGGCATGCCCGTGGGCATCCAGTTCCGCAATGTCGCGGCGCGGGGCCCATGACGCGGGGCCGACACCGTCCTTCATCGGATCGCCGGTCGGCACCCAGGGCGATCCGCTCGCCTCTGACGACCGGGCCAAGGCGAGATCGGTGCGCATCTTGCTGTCTTCATACTCTTTCGACGGCACGGTCAGTTCACCGCGCCCATCGCGCAGATGAAAGGTCTTTTCCTTCGGGATCGGCCAAAGGCTTTCATTCGCTGGCACATCGTCATCGTCATCGCGCAGCGGATAGCCCTCGCGCATGTTTTCGGTCTGCAGGTAAATCACCAGCCCTGCGAAAAAAATCCAGAAGAGCCAGATTGCCGCGCTCGCCAGATCGAAGTTTCCAAAAAATTCTACACCAACCATTGTTTTGTCCTTTCGGTGGTTAGGTCGGGAAATCCGGCAATCCCAGCTTGCCAGATGTCCTGTTCGGTACGGCCATGACCCGCACAAGCGGACCAAGGACGACCAGAGTGATGAAAAGAAGGCCAATTTCGGTATGATAAACAACCGAATAGCCGGTGGCAGGCGTGGCGAGCGCCTCTCCCAGTGTGCCGTTCCCAGCGGCATGGTTCACAAGGTCACGCAAGGTGCCCCCGATAAAGATAGAAAGGCCCGCACCCGTGGCTTGGGCCGCACCCCAGGCACCCAGGGCAAGGCCCCGCCCGGCATTGCCAAGCGTTGGCATCGTCATGGCGGCGGTCAGGGTCGATACCCCGAACAAACCGCCCCCGAACCCGATCAGGGCAGCACCTGCATAGAACAGGGCAGGCGACCCCATCGGCGCAGAAAAGATCACGGCACAGAACGCAGCGACACCAGCCAGAATGCCCCGTGCACACATCCGGTAAGGGTCAACGCCGCGGGCCAACCAACGCGCGGCAACGCCAAAGCCCACAAGCGCACCGCCCGCCCACATGGCCGTCAGCAGCGTTGTGGCCGAAACCGAAAGCCCCAGTATTTCGCCGCCATAAGGCTCCAGCAATACGTCCTGCATGTTAAACGCCATGGTGCCCAGGAACACGACCATCAACAGCCGTCCCGCATCGCCGCCGCTGGCCAGATCGGTCCATGCGTCGCGGAATGTGGGGCTTGCGGCCGCGCGTTCCGCCTTGCTCATCGGGCGCACCTTTTCCTGCTTCCACAAGGCAATCAGGTTCAGCAGCAGGGTCACAACGGCCGTGCCCTGGACCACCTGCACCAGCCGCAAGGCGCTGTAGTCGCGCAACAACGCACCAATGATGATGGCCGATATCGCCATGCCCACTAGATGCATCACATATAGCAAGGCCACGACCTTGGGCCGAGTTTCATCCGTTGCACGGTCTGCCGCGAGCGCCAGACCTGCGGTCTGAGTCATATGCATCCCGATGCCCGTCAGCAGAAACGCCAGACCAGCACCGGCATAACCGGCCCATTCAATATCCAGCGTCCGATCACCTGAAAGAACCAGCAGGGCCATAGGCATGATGGCCAGCCCGCCGAACTGCCACATCGTCCCGAACCACAGGTAAGGGATGCGTTTCCAGCCAATGGCCGATTTGTAATTGTCTGACTTGAACCCAACCAATGCCCGAAACGGGGCGACCAGCACCGGAATGGCGATCATCGCCGCCACCAGCATCGCGCCAATGTCCAATTCAACAATCATCACGCGGTTCAGCGTGCCCAACAGCATCACTGCCGCCATGCCCACCGACACCTGGAACAGTGACAGGCGCAGCAATTGGCCCAGCGGCAGATCATCACTGACCGCGTCGCCAAACGGCAACATGTTGACTGAGATCCTTTTCAGGGCGGACGCTTTGAAGATCATGCCCGCCCCCCTTCGAACACCAGCGCATTCGAGATATAGAAACCGGATTTCACCCGGTCGATTTCACGCAGGTTGCCAGCTACACCTGCGGTCCGTAGTGCCTTGGCCACATCCGCCGTCGTATGAGGCACCATCGTCGGGCTGCGATCAGCGCGGGGGAACAGTTTACCGACCCGCCACATCGCCATCAGAGCCGGGGTGCGCGGCGGCAATGTGAACACGAACTTGCCATCCACCCGGTTAGCGGCGCGGCCCAGCAGCTCTGCGATGTCAGGCGCGCTGTAGTAGATCATCGAATCCATGGCCAGCGCGTGATCAAAACCGCCACGGGTACCTTCCAGCATATCGCCTGCGATCCATTCTATTTGCCCGGGCAGGTCTGCAGGCATCCGCTCTTTTGCGATGTCAATCAGCGCAGGCGAGATATCGACCGCGACAACGTCAGCACCGCGCTGCGCCAGTTCCACCGCCATTGCACCCGTACCGCACCCCGCATCCAGTATCCGCGCGCCGCGCAGGTCATCGGGCA
Organism: Yoonia sp. R2-816; assembly: GCF_046762905.1. Lineage (NCBI taxonomy): Bacteria > Pseudomonadati > Pseudomonadota > Alphaproteobacteria > Rhodobacterales > Paracoccaceae > Yoonia > Yoonia sp. R2-816. The sequence goes on from NZ_JBKQXN010000352.1 coordinate 107,055, forward strand.
ATTGCCGCAACATCAGATCACGCATCCGGTCGCGACCGGCACGCACGGTGGCGCGAATGCCTGACACCGGCGCGTCCGATGTCAGCCGCTCCCATACCTTGGTGGCGCTGCGGTCGAAATAATGCTCAACCCGGTCGCGTGTGGCGGCATAACTCGTCATCTATGCACACCGCAGTCCCGGACCTGATCCGGGACCTCCTTGCCATACGCAAGTCCGACGTTTGTCCGACGTTTTGCCGACAGCCTTTTCATCAATCAAATCCCAAGAGTTCGAATATCTCCCGATCCGGCAGCGGGGCGGGGGCCAGCGGCTCTGTCCCGTTCCAAAGCGTCTCTGCCAGACGGATGTATTCCTTGCGCACCTGAACGATGTCTTCCTCATCATCCATCTCGAAAAGTGTCTTCTTTTTCAGACGGCTACGGCGGATCGCATCCAGGTCAGGCATATGCGCGATGCGGTTGAAGCCAACAGTCTTGCAATAGCGGTCCACCTCATCGGTGTCCTTGCTACGGTTCGCCACACAACCCGCCAACCGCACCTTGTAATTCGCCGATTTCGCCTGAACTGCCGCAATGATCCGGTTCATCGCGTAGATTGAATCAAAGTCATTTGCGGTCACGATCAAAGCGCGATCCGCGTGCTGCAAAGGCGCTGCGAAGCCCCCGCAAACCACGTCACCCAGCACGTCGAAAATGACCACATCTGTGTCTTCCAAAAGGTGATGTTGCTTAAGCAATTTCACAGTCTGGCCAACGACATAACCGCCACAACCGGTGCCCGCCGGCGGCCCACCGGCCTCCACGCATTTCACCCCGTTGAAGCCGTCAAAGATGAAGTCCTCGGGCCGCAATTCCTCGGAATGGAAATCAACCTCTTTCAGGATGTCGATCACGGTCGGCACCAGCGTGCCCGTCAGCGTAAACGTGCTGTCATGCTTGGGATCACATCCGATCTGCAACACACGCTTGCCCAGCATCGAAAACGCCGCAGACAAGTTTGAAGAGGTCGTCGATTTCCCAATGCCGCCCTTCCCGTAAACCGAAAACACCTTCGCGCCTTCGATTTTCGCATCGTCCGGCTGATGAACCTGAACTGATCCTTCACCATCCAGACCCTTGAGGTCCGGGACATTATCCTTGGGGCTCATCAGAGCCTCCTTTCCATTGAATTCATTGTGAAAAAGGTCATTCTGCCGCCACCCCTTCCATCCGATCTTCCAGCGCATCCGCTGCGTCTTGCAGCGCTGCCAGTGTGTCTTCATCCGGTGCCCAGTAGTCGCGATCCGAAGCTTCAAGCAGCCGGTTTGCCATGCGCATCGACGCTTGCGGGTTCAGCGCTGCCAGCCGTTCGCGCATCGCGTCATCCAGAACAAAAGTCTCTGACAGGCGCTGATAAACCCACGGTTCCACCTCGCCCGTGGTCGCCGACCAGCCCATCGTATTGGTCACATGCGCCTCGATCTGGCGCACGCCTTCATGGCCGTGGTTTAACAAAGCCTCGTAGAATTTGGGGTTCAGGGACCGGCTGCGGGTTTCCAGCGCCACCTGATGCTGCAATGTCCGCACCTTGGCCGAACCGCGGGTCTGGTCGCCGATATAGACCGGTGCGCTGACGCCGCCCTTGGCGCGCCGTACCGCCCGGGAAATACCGCCCAGCGTGTCGAAATAATGGTCGACCGTGGTCACACCCAATTCGACGGACTCAAGGTTCTGATAGGCCAGATCGACATCTTTTAGTGCTTTTTGCAGCAGCGCGGGGTTCTGTGCCGCCTTGCCGTTGACGCCATAGGCAAAGCTTTTGCGCGCCTCATAGGCATCGGCCAGTTCATCCTCATCCCCAAAGGCTGAGCTATCGACCAGTTGATTGACGTTGGACCCATACGCACCTTCGGCGTTGGAAAAGACCCGCAGCGCCGCCATCTCCAGATCGCAACCCATCTCGTGGGCGTAGGTCAGCGCGTGGGCACGGATAAAGTTCTGGTCCAGCGGTTCATCGGCTTGGGCGCATTTCAGCGCCGCCTCTGCCAGCATCCGGGTCTGCAACGGCAGCAGGTCACGGAAGATGCCGGACAGGGTCATCACCACGTCGATGCGGGGGCGGCCAAGCTTTTCCAGCGGGATCAAGTCAGCACCGGACAGACGCCCGAAACTGTCGAACCGGGGCACGGCGCCCATCAACGCAAGGGCCTGTCCGATGGGACCGCCATCGGATTTGATGTTGTCCGACCCCCACAGCACCAGCGCCACGGTGCGCGGGATGGCGTCATGCGTTTTCAACAGCAGATCGGCCTGTTTGGCCCCTTCGGCGATGGCAAAGGCGGTCGGCATCCGGAACGGGTCAAACGCGTGGATATTGCGGCCTGTCGGCACGATCTCGGGCGACCGGATCAGGTCGCCACCGGGGACCGGGGCGATGTAATGGGCGGATAGCGCGCGCATCAGCGCGGGCAGTTCGTGATCTGCCTTCAGCAGTTCGGCGGCGCGGTCCCGCGCCTCGCCTTCCGGCATCAGCCGCATCATGTCGGCCCGGGCCGCAGCGGACAGCGGTTGCCCGACCACGTGCAGACCTTCGGTGATCAGCGCGCCTTCGGTTTCGGCCAGTTTCAGCCACAGCGCGTCGATATTGCGGGCGTTCATGTCGACGGCATTCGCCTGATCGCGGATCAGCTGTTCCAGATCGCCGCGCTGGTCGTCATCAGCAGGCATTTCGCGCCAGCGGGTCAGGCTGTCCTTCAACTCAGCCAGTCCTTTGTAGAGGCCGGCGGTGGTCAATGGCGGCGTCAGATGGGTGATGGTCACCGCGTTCGACCGGCGTTTGGCCAGCGTCGCCTCTGACGGGTTGTTGGCGGCGTAAAGATACACGTTCGGCATTTCGCCTATCAGGCGGTCGGGCCAATCCGCAGCCCCCATGCCTGCCTGTTTGCCGGGCATGAATTCCAGCGCGCCATGCATCCCGAAATGCAGCAGGACATCGGCCTGATATGTATCGCGGAGCCAGTCGTAGAAGGTCACAAACGCATGGGTCGGGGCGAAGCCGCGTTCGAAGAGCAGGCGCATCGGGTCGCCTTCGTAGCCAAAGGCAGGCTGGACACCCACGAAGACATTGCCGAACTGATGACCCAGAACATAAACGCCGCGCCCGTCGGACTGGTTTTTGCCGGGGGCCGGGCCCCAGACGGCCTCTACCTCGGCCAGATGTTTGGATGTGCGCACGATGGTATCTGCATCTACATGGGCGGCCACATTGGCCTGTTGACCATATTGTGCAGCGTTGCCTTGCAGGATGGCGGCACGCAGATCATCCACGGTTTCGGGGACATCGACCGTGTAGCCATCAGCACGCATCGCGGTCAGCGTGTTGTGCAGGCTTTCAAAGACGCTGAGATAGGCGGCGGTGCCAACGGCCCCTGCATTGGGTGGGAAGCCGAACAGGACAACCCCGACCTTTTTGTTGGCGTTCTGCTTGCGGCGCAGCGTGGCCAGCCGCAGGGTTTTTTCCGTCAGGCTTTCGATCCGCTCGTGACAGGGGGCCATGGCCTTGCAATCGGACTGGCCGGTGCAGGCCATGGCGCAGCCATTGCAGCCTGCATCGCCGTGGCGCCCGGCGAATACTGTGGGGTTTGTTGCGCCGTCAATCTCTGGCAGGGCGACAAGCATCGTGGTTTCGATGGGGCCGAGGCCCTGCGCGCTGGCGGCCCATTGGCCAAGCGTCTGGAATTCCAGCGGTTGGGCGGCGATGTAGGGCACATCAAGCGCCTCCAACAGGCCGACCGCGGCGGCGCTGTCGTTATAGGCGGGGCCGCCGATCAGGGAAAATCCAGTGAGTGAGACCAGCGCATCCACCCGGCCCTGGAAATAGGTTTCGATGGCGGGCCGACCGTCAAGACCGCCGGCAAAGGCGGGGATGACGCGCATGCCTCGTGCCTCGAACGCGCGAATGACCGCGTCGTAATGGGCGCAGTCCGATGCCAGAACGTAGGAGCGCAGCATCAGCACGCCAATTGTGGCCACGGGGGTCACCGGACCGGGCAGGTCGGCCAGATCGGTGACGATGTGATGGCCCGGCAGGTCAGGGTGATAAAGCCCGACATCGGGGTATTCGATGGGCGCTGCGGCCTTGGCCCCGCGCCAGTCGGGCCGGTTGGCATAGCGCCCGATCAGGAAACGGATCAGCTGTTCGACATTGTCGTCGGACCCGCCCAGCCAGTATTGCATGGACATGAACCAGGCGCGCAGATCCTGCGCCTTGCCGGGGATCAGTTTCAGGATCTTGGGCAGGCGGCGCAGCATGCGCATTTTCTTCGCGCCGCTTTCGGTCGATGGCTTGGAGGAGCCACGCAGCTTCTTCAGGAACGCCATGGCGCCGCTGGCGGGCTTGCCCATATCCAGATCGCCCATGCGCGTCAGTTTTACGATTTCCGCGTCGGCGATCATGCCGATCATCGCATCGCATGCATCGCGGCGGTCCTGCATCGCAGGAAAAATGGCGCGGATATGTTCCTCAAGGAACAGCAGGTTGGCGATGATGATGTCGCCTGTCGCGATGGCCTCTTTCGCTTCGGCCAGTGCTTCGGGGCTTTCGCCCCATTCGGCAGAGGACAGCACCTGCACCTCAAGCCCCGGGAAATCGGGGGCGAGGCGGGCGGAAACGCGTAACGCAGGCCCCGCGGCATGCGCATCCAGCGTGACGATCACCACGCGGTAGGGTTTATGCATCACCTCATCGCGCATAATGGGCCTTTGCCTCGTAAAGCGTATCAAGGCTGATTTCGTGCAGCCCCTTTTCCAGTGCGAAGGTTTCAGTGTTCCGGCGGGCCTTGCCGCGCACGAAGAACGGTATTTTCTTCAGTTCCTTTTCGGCGTCGGACAGCCAGATGATGTTATCGTCCTGCGGCTGCGGGGTTGGCGTTTCGACCTCATCAACCCGCGCCTTGGCCTTGCCGCCGTGATGGCTTGGCCCTGCGTCGTCGTGGAATTCGAAATCGTCGCGGAACATGATCAGCAGATGTTCCTCCAACCCCATCACCAGCGGGTGGATCAGCGTATCGAAGATGACATTCGCGCCCTCGAACCCGACTTGGGGGGAGTAGCGCGCCGGATAGTCCTGCACATGGACGGGGGCCGATATGACCGCGCAGGGAATGCCCAGACGCTTGCCGATATGCCGTTCCATCTGGGTACCGAGGATCATCTCGGGGCTGAGCGCCTCGATCGTTTGTTCCACTTCCAGATAGTCGTCTGAGATCAGTGCCTCGACACCGTATTCCTTGGCCAGCGCCCGGATGGGCCGCGCCATTTCGCGGTTGTAGCAGCCGATGCCGACGACCTCGAAACCCATCTCGTCCCGGGCGATGCGGGCGTGGGCGGCCACATGGGTGCCGTCGCCGAAGATGAACACCCGCTTTCCGGTCAGGTAGGTGCTGTCCACGGACCGCGACCACCATGGCATCCGCAGGCGGCTTTCGTCCGGCTTGCAGGGCAGGCCGGTGATTGTTGCGACCTCCGCGATGAAATCGCGGGTCGCACCGACGCCGATTGGCACGATCTTTGTGAAGGGCTGGCTGTGGGTTTTTTCCAACCAGCGCGCAGCGCTTTCGCCGGTTTCGGGCGACAGAAGGACGTTGAAATGGGCGGCGGGTAGCCGGGCGATATCGGCGGGTGTAGCGCCAAGCGGGGCCACGACATTCACGTCGATCCCGAGGTCGGACAGAAGGCCGGTGATTTCTTCCACGTCATCGCGGTGGCGGAAGCCAAGGGCTGTTGGCCCAAGGATATTGCAGGTCACCCGCGCGGTGCGGTCCAGTGGCTGGGCCAGATGTTTGACGATCTGGTAGAATGTTTCATCCGCGCCGAAGTTTTCCTTGCGCTGGTAGCTGGGCAGTTCCAGCGGGATGACGGGGATGGACAGGCCCATGGTTTCGGCCAGTCCGGCAGGGTCGTCCTGGATCAGTTCCGCCGTGCAGGACGCGCCGACGATGATCGCCTGCGGATCGAAGCGGTCAACGGCCTCCTGACAGGATTGTTTGAAGAGCGTGGCGGTGTCCGACCCCAGATCGCGCGCCTGGAATGTCGTGTAGGTGACCGGCGGGCGGTGGTTGCGCCGTTCGATCATGGTGAACAACAGATCGGCATAGGTATCGCCCTGCGGAGCGTGCAGCACGTAGTGCAGACCTTTCATCGCCGTGGCGACGCGCATCGCGCCGACATGCGGCGGGCCTTCATATGTCCAGACCGTCAGTTTCATTCTGCCGCCTCCAGTTGGAGGACCGATTTGCGGCGGAGTGGGCGCGAGAAAAGACCGGCCAGATCACCGGCCTGTTCGTAGAAATGGACCGGGGTGAAGACCAGTTCGATCGCCCATTTCGTGGATAGCCCTTCGGCCTCAAGCGGGTTGGCCAGGCCCAGGCCGCAGACGGTCAGATCAGGGCGGGCGGCGCGGGCGCGCTCCAATTGTTTGTCCACATCCTGCCCTTCGGAAATCTGCGGACCGGCTGGCAGCAGATCAAGGTCAGGACCATGCAAGGCGTCATGGATGTAGGGGCTGCCGACCTCGACCGCGGTCATGCCGCATTCGCGGGTCAGGAACCGGGCAAGGGGGATTTCAAGCTGGCTGTCAGGGAAGAAGAAGACGGATTTGCCGCGCAACGCCTCTGACGCTTGCGCGATTGCCTTGCGGGCGCGGGCGCGGGGGGCAGCGGTGACGGTTTCGAACGTGGCCTCGCTCACGCCGAATTCACTGGCGATGGCGCGCAGCCAGGCGGTTGTGCCTTCGTCGCCGAATGGGAATGGGGCTGCGATATGCCGGGCACCCCGCCGTTCCAATGCGGCATGAGTGTCGCCAAGGAAGGGTTGGGTCAGCGCGAAGACGGTGTTGGGTCCGACGGCGGTCGTGTCATCGATCCGGCGCGCGGGGAGGAGCCGGACGGGGCCGATGCCCAGATCGGTGAGCAGGCCAAGCATCTGATCCTCGACCACATCGGGCAGCGCGCCGACAACCAGCAATTCGCGGGCGGTCGTGTCTTTCAGCACCGGCACCATGGAGGCGAGACAGGCATCTTCCCCTTGGGTGAATGTGGTTTCGATCCCTGAGCCGGAGTAGTTCAGCACCCGGACATGGGGCGCATGAACCTGGCTAAGCCGTTCTGCGGCGCGGGCCAGATCGATTTTGATCACCTCGGAAGGGCAGGACCCGACAAGGAACAACTGGCGGATGTCCGGGCGGCGGGCCAGAAGCCGCGAAACCTCACGATCCAATTCCTCATGGGCATCGGCAAGGCCAGCCAAATCTGATTCTTCCAGAATCGCCGTCCCGAATCGTGGCTCTGCAAAGATCATCACGCCGGCGGCGGATTGCAGCAAATGGGCGCAGGTGCGCGAACCGACGACGAGGAAGAATGCGTCCTGCATTTTGCGGTGCAACCAGATGATCCCGGTCAGGCCGCAGAACACCTCGCGCTGGCCCCGTTCCTTGAGCACGGGGGCATCGCGGCAACCGCCATTGGCAGGGGTAAGTGGCGCGTTCATTTGCGGGCCTCCGCATCAAGCCGGGCCATGCGCAATTTCCACACAAACTGGGCGGCATTGATGACGTAGGCGGCATAGGCGGCAAGGGCGAGATACATCAGGCCCGTTGGCGAGAGTGCGTCAGAGAAAAGGGCGAAAATATAAAGCAAATGCAATGCGATAACAGCGAAGCTGAATACGTCCTCCCAAAAGAAGGAGGGAGCGAACAGGTACTGCCCAAAGACCACTTTTTCCCAGATCGCGCCGGTGACCATGATGGTCAGCAACACGGCTGTCTTGATCACGATGGACAGCGTCGCGGCGTCATATCCGGCACCGGTCAAAAGGTAGCGGATCACCAATGCGAGAGAGACGAGGAAGACGGCAAATTGTAGGGGAGCCAGAATGCCCTGAACCAGGGTCCACTTTGTGGCATCGCGTCGCGCCCGTTCGGCATCAGTATAAAGACGATTTCCCGCCGGTTTTTGCAGTGGCCGATTGGTCGCCGTTTCTGCGCTCGCAATTGACATGTAAACTGCCCCTGACAATTCCATGTGTCTAGACTAGGTGTCATTTGGACCAGGTGTCAACTTTAACTTACACAATGTGAGTGTTGATAATACACTTGCGGACGGTTGCCGGGTAACAACGTTTATAAGTTAAATAACAGATGCTTAAATGGTTTTTGACCTCGCCGATGATCAAATATGTCAATTTGCTTTGACATTATACCTCCTGCAACCGACAATATCTTACAATGCTGCAATTTTTGCCCTACTACGCAGATTCAGCAAAAGGATGCGTGGATGCCCGATCGTCGGAACATAGACGCCAAAGCGCGAAATGACGTGCCAGAGCGGCAGACCGGAAGGACTGCGGCGCGGGCGGCTATGGCAGTCGTTCGCGACGTTCCGCGACATCTTGATCCTGTCATCCTCGACGACCTGCATCAGGCCGCACTGAGCGCGGATCGTCAGGCCTGCAGCCACGTCCTCGTGCGTGCGCTCGCCAATGGAGTACGTCGCGAGGACATCGCGGATTTCTATATTCCCGGCGTGGCCCGCCGTATGGGGGACGAATGGTGCTCGGACGAACTTGGCTTTGCAGGCGTCACCATCGGGGTGTCCCGTCTGCAGTCAATGTTGCGCGAATTGGGCCCGGACTGGTCCGGTGACCAATCCGCCGATCCGGCAGCACCGTCCATCATGCTGCTTGTCCCTCAAGAAGTTTATCACACGCTGGGGGCGATGGTTCTGGCCGGACAACTGAGGCGCATTGGCCTGTCCGTCAGGATGATGCTGGGTGCGCGCGCAGAAGAGGTTGCAGAACGGATGCAACGCACTAAATACGACGCGGTATTCATATCATCGTCACAAGGCGAAACGCTTGAATCGCTTCGTCGGATCGTCGATGTTGTGAAAACTGCGACAGATCAGCCGCCACCCGTCGTTGTTGGGGGGTCGCTGCTGGAGGTCGAATCAAAAGAAGATGTGACGGCACTGACAGGCGCTGACTATGCGACAGTACAAGTATACGAGGCCCTGAAGTTTTGCGGTCTAAACACAACGCCACTCAACAGCGTGCCCACGATGCGCAGGACCTGAGCAGTGATACGGGTTCTATACTTAGTGCGTCTGATATGACATCGCGGGGAACAAAATACTGGAGCAGTGGCGCCATCCCATTGATAGCGCCAGAGATACTGGGCGATATCATTGCCGAGGTCGCTGATTTGGGCATTGTGATCTCGGACTCTGGCATAGTGTTGTCCGTTCTTGTCAGCCCGACAAACGAAACATTTCAGAAGCTGGAGCGCTGGGAAAATAAGGATATCCGCAGCGCACTGACAATTGAAAGCGTGTCTAAGTTTGACAGCAGGTTGGCCGCGTTTCTTGATGGTGCGAGCCCAATTCGGCCGGTCGAACTGAACCATTCAGATGATGTAGGGCGCTGGGAATTTCCGGTGCGGTACAGTTTCCATCGTATCGGTCCTGATGGTGCGATCCTGATGTTGGGCCGCGATTTGCGCCCGATCGCCGAGATGCAGCAACAACTGGTGAAGGCGCAACTCGCGCTGGAGCGCGATTATGAGGTACAGCGTGAATATGACACGCGTTTCCGCGTATTGATGGATAGCACTGCCGATGCGGTGATTTTTGCATCTGTTCAAACCGGTGAAATTACCGAGGCGAACCCGGCCGCCGCCTCTCTCTTGGGCCGATCCAGAGAGGACCTGATCGGTACAGCAGTCGCGCTTTGTTTCGAAGGACGTAAGCGGGGTGATCTGATTGATAGCCTGACGACCCAGGCGATTTCTGATCGCGATGACCCGGTAAAGACGGTGCTGCGCGGGAGTGGGCAGGCGGTCAACCTATTGCCAACGTTGTTTCGGGCTGCGGGTGAACGGGTCCTGTTGTGTCGGATCGCTCCGTTGGACGAAAAGAACATGCGGGCAGACAACCTGACACAAAATGTAAAGAGCTTGTATGTCAACGGCCCCGAAGCGATCATTTTTACATCCGATGCTGGCGATGTCTTGTCCGCCAATGATGCGTTTCTTGATCTGATTGACGTTGCCCATGATGTGAATTTGCGCGGGCGCAACCTGTCGGACTACCTGCAACGAGGCAGTGTCGATCTTAAGGTCATGATGGAAAATGCCGCTCGGACCGGTCGGATGCGAATTTACACGACCAAGATCGCCGGTGAATATGGCAGCCCCCGGTCAGTCGAGCTATCGGTAACGAAACTGCAGGCCGGGCAGCATACCGTCTTTGGCTTCGTGGTACGCGATGCGAACCACGCCGAAACAACCCGCAATCCGGCAAAAGCGGGCGACGACGAAAGCATGCAGTCCGTGGTCGAACTGGTGGGCAGCGCAACGCTTCGTGATATTGTGGCTGAAACGACCAATGTTGTCGAAAAGATGTGTATCGAAACAGCACTTGAACTGACGATGAACAACCGTGTGGCAGCTGCTGAGATGCTCGGCCTGTCGCGTCAGTCGCTTTACGTCAAGCTGCGTAAGTTTGATATAATGAGCCGTGACAGCACCCCCGACGAATAACTGGCGTCGTCCCACTTTTCCAAGGTCCGGCTACTCCTCCAGCAATCCCTCAAGGTAGCTGCCATACGCATTCTTTGCATAAAGCGCCGCTTGGGCCAGAAGCTGATCGCGACTGATCCAGCCCTTCTGGAAGGCGATTTCTTCCGGGCAGCCGGTTTGCATGCCCTGACGCGATTGCAGGGTACGCACGAAGTTTCCGGCGTCCAACAGGCTGCCATGGGTGCCGGTATCCAGCCACGCGAAACCGCGGCCCATGCGTTCAACCGTCAAGGTTTCTTCATTCAGATAGGTTTCAAGGAGTGATGTAATCTCAAGCTCACCCCGCGCTGAGGGGGTGATACCACGCGCCCGTTCGGGCGCTGTTTCATCCAGAAAGTAGAGCCCGGTGACCGCATAGGACGAAGGCGGCGTTTCGGGCTTTTCAACAATTTGGGTGACCCGGCCATCCGCATCCATCCCGACAACACCATATCGTTCCGGGTCCGACACATGATAACCAAAGACTGTGCCACCACTGGGCCGTTTGTCTGCGGCAAGCAGCAGTTCTGGCAAGCCGTGACCAAAAAAGATGTTATCGCCCAGCACCATCGCAGATGGTTGACCGTCTAGAAAAGCCTCACCCACCAGATATGCCTGCGCCAGTCCTTCGGGTTTCGGTTGGATGAGATAGGTCAGGCTCACCCCCCACTGCGCACCATCGCCGAGAAGGTTCTGAAATTGCGCCTGATCTTCGGGGGTTGTGATAATTCCAATCTCGCGAATGCCGGACAGCATGAGCACTGACAACGGATAATAGATCATCGGCTTGTCGTAGATCGGCATCAATTGCTTCGAAATCCCCTTTGTGATCGGAAACAACCGTGATCCGGTTCCACCAGCAAGGATCAGGCCTTTGCGTTGTTTCATGACTGGATCTCCTTGATAATCTGGTCGAGAGCGGCACCCCAATCGGGCCGCTCAATGCCGAATTCCGCCTTGGTACTGGTGCAATCCAGCCGCGAATTCAGGGGGCGTGCGGCGGGCGTGGGATAATCGGTTGTGTCGATATCCTGCACTGTCACCCGGTGGCCGCTGCGGGAAAAAATGGCTCGGGCAAAATCCGCCCAACTGACATCCGGCGTTCCGGTCAGATGGTAAACCCCGGCCTTCCCGGGTCCGTTCAGAAGCGTCTCAGCCATTGTCAGGCAGGCATCGGCGATAGCGGCGGCCGGGGTCGGGCCGCCATGTTGATCGGCCACGATCTGCAGCGTGTCACGGCTTTCGGCCAGTCGCAGCATGGTGGTCACAAAATTCTTGCCCTTTGCGTCAAAAACCCACGATGTCCGCAAGATAATCGCTGATCCACCAGCCGCATTCACAGCGACCTCGCCAGCCAGTTTGCTATGGCCGTAGGCGCTGAGCGGACCGGTCGGGTCGTCCGGTTTCCATGCCGGGCCCAAGGTGCCGGGAAAGACATAGTCGGTCGAGATATGGATAAACGGCAAATCCCTTGCGGCAGCGGCGCTTGCCATGGCACCGGGCGCATCAGCGTTGATCACATGCGCCCTTTCCTGTGCATCTTCTGCCGCATCAACGGCAGTCCAGGCTGCGGCATTGATGACGGCATCAGCATCCGTGTTTTCGATCAGAAGGGCGCAGCGGGCCGGGTCAGACAAATCCGCAGCTTGCCTGTCATGTTGAAAGATATCGACATTACGCAGCGGCGCCTGCGCAGCCAAAGCCCGGCCCACCTGGCCGCTTTGTCCGAAGACAAGAACCTTCATTTGCTTTGCCCAAGCCGGGTGCCGACACCATCGCGGCTTTGGAGTGGTTCCCACCACGCTTGATTGGCCAGATACCAGTCGACTGTTTCTTCCAGCCCCTGCTGCAGAGTGTGCGCCGGGGTCCAGCCCAGCTCGGCCCGAATGCGCGAGGGATCAATAGCATAACGTTGGTCATGGCCGGGCCGGTCGGTCACATGGGTGATCAGATCAGCATGCGGCGCGCCATCTGGTCGGCGGTCATCCAGTATCCGGCACAAGGTCTGCACGATATCGATGTTCTTCGCCTCGGCCTCACCCCCAATGGCATAGGTTGCACCCGGTGCCGCCTTGGTCAGTACCAGCAGCAACGCTTCTGCGTGGTCTTCCACATGCAACCAATCCCGCACGTTCAGGCCCGCGCCGTAGATCGGCAGCGGTTTACGCGCCAACGCATTCAGAATGGTGACAGGGATCAGCTTTTCAGGGAATTGGCGTGGGCCGTAGTTGTTGGAACAATTGGTCAGGACGATCGGCAATCCGTAGGTTTCGTGCCAGGCCCGGACCAGGTGGTCGCTGCCTGCCTTGCTCGCCGAATAGGGCGATCTGGGGTCGTAACGGGTTTCTTCGTCAAACTTGCCGGTTTCGCCAAGGCTCCCAAACACCTCGTCTGTCGAGATGTGGTGGAACCGGAATGTATCCGGTCGCCCCTTTGCCTCCCAAAGGCTCCGCGCCGCATCCAGCATGTGAAACGTGCCCATAACGTTGGTTTGGACAAACGTTTCCGGGCCGTCGATAGACCTGTCCACATGGCTTTCGGCGGCCAGATGCATGACCGCATCAGGTTGGTGGGTCTCAAAAACCCTGTTCAGGGCGGGACGGTCGCAGATATTGACCTGTTCAAAGCTGTAACGCGGGTCACCGGCCACATCCTCCAGACTGGCCAGACATGCGGCATAGGTCAGACAATCGACATTGACGACCTCATGGCCCTTCGCCAACGCTGCCTTGACCACGGCTGATCCGATGAACCCGGCGCCGCCGGTGACAAGAATTTTCATGATGCGCCTTTCGGGTCGGAACAGATGAATGGGCTGTAGAGATCTGCAAAACGACCAGCAGCCGCATCCTTGTCGGACAGGATCGCCTTGTCAGCTTCGATCCCCCAATCGATATTCAGGTCAGGATCATCAAACCGCACGGCACCCTCTGCGGTTGGGGCATAGACGGCGGAGCATTTATACAGCACTTCGGTATGCGGCGCGCGGGTCACAAACCCATGCAAAAAACCCTCCGGGATGTAAATCTGCCGACCGTCCTCTGCAGAAAGATCAACGCCCACCCATTGCCCATAGGTGGGCGAACCACGGCGGATATCGACCGCAACATCCCATACCGCGCCGGCGACAACCCGTAGCAACTTGGCCTGACCATGTGGCGGGCTTTGGAAATGCAAGCCGCGCACCGTACCAACGTCACGGCTGATCGAATGATTGTCCTGTACGAAGGTCTGGATCAGGCCATGTTCAGCCCAGGTAGCTTGATTGTAGGTTTCGCAAAATGCACCGCGATTGTCACGAAACCAGCGCGGGGTAATCACCTTGACGCCAGGCAGTGCTGTTTCTTCAATCATAGCACCTGACCCTCATGAAATAACTTCTACTCTTAATCACCCTCTTAGGGGATCATATCGGGCAATTCCATATTACAATGTGCTTTTGGGCACCGGTGCGCCGATGGGTTCAGCGCCGGGCCTTGAACTCCCGCGCCAGTGACAAGGTGATCAGCGAAGACTCAGCACGCCCAACCGTGTCTTCGTCGCGGATTGTATAGCCAATCGTGCTGTTCAGATCCCAGTTCTCGGTCAGGGCATAGCTGTAGCTGGCCGTCAAATCCGTGCGTTCCACCCGGTTTTCGGCGCTGCTTTCTTCTGACACAACAAATGACGCGCCCAAATTCAGGCTAGATGCGGGATTGACGACATAGGTGTAATAGGCCGCAGCTTGGGACCTGCGGCGTGTGTCAGCGTCGGTATCGACGGTGACAGTCCGGTTCAGGCGAAACAACAAACGGCTGGTCGGCAATTCGCGCGTCCAGTCAAGCGAGCCAACCATTTCTACATCATCGTTTTCAGGTTGTGTCACACCCAGCGTTGCCGCAAGACTTCCCACAGGCAGTTCCAGACTGCGCCCGATGACAAAGGTCAGAATTTCATCACCCGCCACATCGCGGCTGGCATCAAAGCTTAGGGTCAGATCGCCGTTCGGCATGTCATATGCATAGTCCAGACCGCCAGTCAGGCCCGACGTTTCAGTATCGCCAATCGTTTCCTCGGTCTCGGTCCGCTCCGTACCGACTGTCGCCCCGAATGTGGCGCGTGGCGAAATTTCATAGATCAATCCGGCGTCGATGTTACGGGTGGTACGCAGTGTTTCTGTCGCGTCGTCTTCCTCTGTCCGGGAATAGCGCAGCGCCCCGGTTCCGGTCAGCACTGGCGAAATCCGCAGCGTCGTCAGAAGACCGATATTTGCGCTTTCGATATCTTCCAGATCGGGGTCTGTGGCGTCTTCGTAACTGGTTCCGCTGGCACCCAGATCGAGCTGGAACTGCAGCGGGGCACTGGTTCCAACGACTAGCGACCCGGCGACGGCATAACTGGTGCGCTCACCTGTCCCGACCAGATCCGTGAAATCGTCAGGCAAATCCAGTACGCCGTCATCACCTACGAAATCGCTGAGCAATGGCAGCGTATCAATGTCGCGCCTGACGTAATTGGCTGACAGCTCCAGCGAACTGTTAGCACCCTCGCGTGTGTAACCAAACGTCAGTGCGGGTGATTCAAACGCGCTTTCGGTTTCGCCATCCACATCCTCGATGCGAAAGGTGCTTTCAGCGTCAAAACTCAGCCTTTGGGTCCGCGTTTCGGTCACCAACCCATAAGATAGTCGCGTGGCAAGGGTCGTACGGTCACCGTCTGCGGGGATGCTCAGGGCGGGATTGCGACCAAGCTCGATACCTTGTTCGATGCCGAATGTGGTCTGGATGCCGCCCGCCTCTTGGGCAAGGGCGGGCGCAAGGGTCAGGCAGACCACCCCGCCGATACCAGTACGCAGGACAAATTTGACGGCCACCATCTTGCCCCTTGTTATTCGAACAACCGCCGCTGCGGCACGATAATCACATCACCATCGGCCATAATGGTCGAGGTCCCGACACCGGCACCAAGTTCAACGTCGTTGTAATTCAGCGTGTAGACCTGTTCACGACCGGTACGCGCTGTCCGCAGCTGGATGCGCTTGGTTGCTGCGAACTGCGTAAATCCACCCATTTCCGCAAGAAACTGCAGGATGGTTGTACCGGGTTCGATCTCACGTTTGCCAGGCTCGGTAACCTCGCCCATGACGTAGACATCAATGGTGATAGGCTCACGCGGTTCAATCTCGGCCAGAAAGCTCAGGCCTACATAAACATTTGGCGGTTCCGCAAAACTGGGCGCAAGCCCGTCACGGATGGTCGCGCGAATCTGCCCAAGCGTCCGACCGCCAGCCCGAACAGTGCCGACAAATGGTACGCTCACACGTCCATCGGGCAACACCAGAAGTTCGCGGTTCAGGCTGCTGTCTTCAAGAACCTCGAGTTGCAGGATATCGCCGCTGCGAACCCGGTAGTCACTTTGCGCCGAAGCCGTGATTGCCAACAAGGGGAATGCCACCAACGTGGCGAATAATACGCGCAGGAATGTCATCATAAAGATCCCTTTAGCCCACCCATTCAGGGCATTTTTATATTCACTTTGAAGTGTAAACTTCTATTTCCAAAGCATAAAGCAAAACATCGACAGATCGTCTGATCGCCCGATTTGCGTATCACTGGTGCAACGATTTGTACTGATTTGACCCTTAATCGTGATCAATTCAACGCATGGTTGCGGCAATTTCAACCGAAGTCCCGGTTCAAGCAATCGACCTTGCAGACTTCGCAAATCATAGCGCAAATGGGTCGAGGATACAAATTGTCATACTTGGTTGGTCACCCGGATCAATTAATCCGACAGCCAGGCACGATCTGATTTGCGCGGACAAAAATGTCCCATGACCGGCTGCTCGCACATAATACAAAGTCATCCGTCAGCTTGCCCCGCAGAGCGGGACCAACATATGTATCGGTCTGCGCCCCACGCCCCAGCATCACGATATCCGCCTCTGGCGGGATGGGGCGGTCGGCGGCCAGTTCGGGGGCATTGGGTCGGGGCCACAAGGGATAGCCCGGCACCGGTCTGGCCATTCGTGCGAATTCGAACGACACGCCATTGTCAGCAATGATGCCCAGTCGGCTGTCCAATTCTAGCGCCGTTAGTTCAGCCAATCCTTCCGACAACATCTGATATTGCGATAACTGACCGTTCTCGGTCCCGTCCTCAGGAACGCTGAGGTAATCCCGATAAGGTCCTTCTGAAATTGTAGCGCTGGACCGGTTGGCATAGCCTTCCAGATGTGCGCCGGCCAGATTGGCCAGATGAGGCATGGCAAAGGCTGCAAGAACGACCAGCGCCATCAGATCCAGAAATGGTGCTGTAATGTCAGCACGGTTCTTTGCCAGCTCGGCAAGGCAGATCAGCGCGATACAGGCTGCGGGCAGGGCAAGTTGCCCCAGATTGCCGCCCCCACCCATGGTCGTGGCCATGCCGATCCCGGCGCCGACGATAATCAGCGTGCCAAGCACAGCACGTAGTCCCGCCCATTCATAACGCAGCGCCGTGATGACAGCCCCGAGTACAGCAACCAAAGCGATGGGTTGGGCCAGAATGATCTGTACAGCCTTGCGCAACAGTGCAAAAACCTGTGCGTCATCCCGTGCGCCTACATTTGCATCGATATAGGCATGCGCTGCGAGGAACCGCTGCGCACCCGGATCAATGACTAAAACAAGCGCAACTGTCGTCACCGCGACACCAGCCGCTGCAGCCCAGCGCGCCTGAATGAAAAGCCCCAGCAAGACTGCAGGTCCAAGGATGGTAAATGGCGATTTTGTGTAGGCTGCCGCAACGACGATTGCACCGATCAGTACACCAACACAGATTTCGCGCAGGATTGATCCACCAGGCAAGACCAGGAACAGCGCGCACAGGATCATCAACACAAAACCAACCCGATTATACAGGAACGAATGCGCCGACCAGATACGTGTCACGGACTGATCAACCTCAAGCGGGTGCAGGGTAAAAAGCAGTGTCGCAATCAGCAGTATAATGGCCAAAATCATGGTGCCGGACACGCGCCGCCAGCAGATCGCCAGCGCAGCAACGCTCGCGGCAACAAACATCATCAATGTGGCTTGATGATAGGCATGAACCGACGGCTCAAACAGCCACATGGCCAGGGCCAGCCAACTGGATATGAAACCGCCATAAAAATGGCCAAAGTCGATGGCCGGTTCCAGCCCGCTATAGACCCGCCAGCCCGCGCCAAGAATAAAGCTCGTATCGCCGAAATGATGTGTGTCGTAGACAATGATCTGCGTGCCAATCAAAGCCAGTACCACATAGGCGAAGATCGAAAGACCCAGACCAAGCGCAATAGCAGTGCGCAGTGATGGCAGCCCGCGCATCAGTCAAACCATTTGTGAAACGTATAGTAGCTGGATTGGTGGTGCATGCCCAACCGCGCCCAGACCTTTTGAACCGCGTAGTTGTTAATCTGGGTGGACAGGATCACCTCACTGGCGCCCCGATCACGGGCGGTAGAAAATCCGCGGGTCAGCAAACTGGCGTAAATGCCCGACCGCTGATAGTCCGGCTGCACGCCGCTTAGCACCAGTTCGAACTGAGCGTCGCTGTTGCGGCGCAACGTGACAAACCCCACGACAGTGTCCCCGTCTACAACCACAACGGCAGTATCATCGCCTGTCATATGCCGCACCGAGTTTTCCGCCCACTCAACATAAGCCGCATCAGCTTGCCTGGAATCCAGCCGCGGGTCTGTGTGGTAATGACCCATGTAACCTTTGAAGGCCGTTCGCGATACCTGCGCCACAGCATCGGCATCTGCAGTGGTCGCCAGGCGCAGGGTGTAGTCATGGCGTGGTTCAGGTTCTGACCACGCCCCATCAAGTTTGCGACCGTAATAGACCAGTGCATCCATGAGACGGTAGCCGTCATCCTCAAGCGCATGCACCTGCGCCAGATCGCCCGCATCAATACGTGTGCTGATCATCTGTACGCCTTGTGCCATAGCGGCAGCATTGACGTCTTGCAGCGGGGCATTTGCGTCAATCCGCTTCGCGCAGGTCACACCAAAACGTTTGGTTTCAAGGGCGTTGATCTCAATCGGCATAGTGCTTGGTCCCTTGGCCGAATTTGAACACCGTCAGACAGGAATAGATCACTATCGCCGCTAGGACGGTGGTGATGATCTGGGCGACAGCCGGGTGTAACCACATGATCAGCACCCACATGCTGGCCATCGAAAACACAAGGCCGATTCCGTAAGACACCAGAAACCGGGGCAGGTCCTGCCGGTGATCACTGGTGGATCGAAAGCTCCAGCTGCGGTTGGCGATATAGCTGATGGTCAGGCCAAGGATATACACCATACCAGATGCTAGAACCGGCCAAATGTCGATGGCGATCAAACCAAGGAAGACCAGAAAGCAAAACAGGTTGCTGGCGATCCCGACAACGCCGTATCGCCCGAACCGCGCCACCTGTTCCTGCGCTACCATTTACGGTTTGCCTGCACGGGCTCTGGCGTAAACTCCACCACTTCGCCCGAGATCGTTTCGCAATCGATCAGGATGCGTGGGCGTTGCTGCACCTCTGCAAAGACGCGGCCCAGATAGAACCCGTGCACGCCCAAAACCGCCAAGATCAGCCCCGACAAAAACCAGACCGATAGGATGATACTGGTCCAGCCGGGTACGGTGAACGCGTTGACTGACCACGCAATCAGGATCAGCACCGAAAACCCGGCCGACGCCGTGCTGAAGAGCAGACCCACAATCACGCTTAGCTTCAGTGGTCTGTCCGAGAACCGGATGATGATGGCCACCGCAAGCCGCATCAGGCGCAGCAAATTGTAAGAGCTTTCGCCAGCAGCCCTGTCAGACCTGTCCAGAACGTAAAACCCGCGTTTCTGACTGGTCAGCGCCACCATGACCGGCAGAAACACCTCTTGTTCCCGAAACTGTAACAGGATGTTGACCAGCCTGCGGCTATAGATGCCGAAATTGCCCACATTGTTGTTCAGCCGAACGCCAACAAGCGTGTCGATGAACCAATAGAAGAACCGCGATGCTGCCCGGCGGAACCAGCTGTCTTTCCATTTGCCGCGCTCGACCACGACGGCCTGTAATTCCGGATCTTCTTTCGCCTGTTCCAGCAGCGCCGGGATGATTGCCGGGTCGTCCTGCAGGTCACAGTCGATCACAGCGACCCAGTCGCCCTTGGAAGCCTGCAAACCCGCCCAGATCGCCAAATGTTGCCCGTGATTGCGCGACAGCCGCACGCCGCGCACACGGCTATCCAGTGCCGACAGTTCGCAGATGGTGGGCCAAGGATCGTCCGGTCCCCTGTCATCGACAAGGATCAGTTCCCAGTTCAATCCGGTCTCTGACAGGGCATGCCGGACAGCATCAACAAGTGCCTCAAGGCAGTCGGTGCAACCGTAGACCGGTGTAACAACGCTGATCATCGCCTTGTCAGAGGTCATGGGTTTTCCTCAAAATAGTCGAGCGCGGCACTCAGCACATGTTCGATATTCGCGCCAAGGTCAAAATACATGGGCAGCCTGACAAGCGTATCCGAAATGTCGTTGGTTACGGTCATGCCACCATGGGCGCGTCCGTATGTTTTGCCCGCTGGCGCGCTGTGCAAAGGGACATAGTGGAAGGGCGTGATGATCTCCGCAGCCTTCATATGAGCGATAAAGGCAGAGCGGTCGGCCAAATCGCGCATGATCAGGTAGAACATGTGCCCATTTCCGGTGACCATATTTGCATGGCGAGGGAGCTGTACGCGGCCCTGCTGTTCCAGATCGGTGAACACGTCGCGATAATGGTTGCAGACCGCAAGGCGGCGCGTATTGATGACGTCCGCCGTTTCCAGCTGGGCGCACATGTAGGACGAGATCAGTTCGCCCGGTAGGAAAGATGACCCCATATCGACCCAGGAATACTTGTCGACCTGACCGCGGAAGAACTTTGACCGGTCCGTTCCTTTTTCGCGGATGATCTCGGCCCGTTCGATCAGGTCGGGGCTCATAATGGTCAGCGCACCGCCTTCGCCGCTGATGATATTCTTGGTTTCATGAAAGCTGAACGCGGCCATGTCACCAAGGCTGCCAGCCTTTCGACCCTTGTAAGTGGACCCCAGCGCCTGGGCGGCATCTTCGACCAGTAGCAGGTCATGCGCTTCTGCGATCTCTGCCAACGCATCCATGTCCGCTGGATATCCTGCGTAATGCACCGCGAAAATCGCTTTGGTCCGGGGGGTCACAGCGGCGGCGACCTCGACCGGGTCAATGTTCAATGTGTCGCGTTCAATATCGACAAAGACCGGCACCGCCCCGCGCAAGACAACCGCATTAGCCGTCGATACAAAGGTGTAGGACGGCATTATTACCTCGTCCCCCGGGCCGAGGTCGCATAAAATGGCGGACATCTCGAGTGCTGCTGTACAGGAGTGGGTCAAAAGCGCCTTTTTCGCGCCTGTCATATCCTCGATCAGGGTTTGGCAGCGCGCAGTGAAATACCCATCGCCGGCCAATTGACCGCGCTGAATGGCCTCTCTGATATAGGCGATTTCGTTACCGATGAGTGTAGGTCGATTAAATGGAACAGGCGCCATATCCGTCCCCTTAAACAGGTTTCGCAGTCACATCATCGGACATGCGGCAGGTGCCCAATTCGAATATAGGCACCACCACTCTGACAGCGAATAACGCACAAAAGAACTTCATAAAAATATTCCTCACCACCCTGTTATAATCAGGGCACTCAATAAATATAGCACCTACCGTAACCTCCCTGCACCAAAGCATAAAGCAAAAATCGCTTGCGAGCCGGGATTGGTGGTTTTCAGGTTCAGTCGAAGCAAGGAAAACCGCTGGTTACGGATACGTCAACGCCCTATACCAGCGCGCAGAAATAACCGACTAAGGGTCTTTTTGAAGATCGCAGGGCAGACTAATGGCAGGACAGACATTATGCGCATAGGGTTGGTGACACCGGCCTGGCCTGGCGGCAAGCATGCGAACGGTATCACAACAACAGTTGTGTATCTGGTCGAAGGCTTGGAAGCCTTGGGGCACGAGGTGACGGTGATCCCACTATCACCGGACAGCGATGAAGATCCGCGCTGTATCCCGCTACCGGAAAACCGCCGCCCCACCTTGCAGGAACGTGCAACCGCTGCATTTGGCCTGGGCGAACCGATGCACCAGCGTTTTGCCGAACGGATCGTAGGGGCGGCTCGTACAGCAATCGACACGCGCAGCATCGAAGTGCTGGTGATGGAAGAGACCCAAGGCTGGGCGGGTATCGTGCAAGAGATGCTGCCGATCCCCGTGATCGTGACGTTACATGGTCCATGGTTCATCCAGACATCACTGCAAAGCCAACCGGTGTCCAAATCAGAACGCCGCCGGGAGCAGCGCGAGGCGCGGGCGTTTCGAGATTGTGCTGGTCTGACCGCCCCGTCACAACATGTGCTTGATATGACACGGGCGCAGATTGCTGACCTGACCTCGAAACAATCGGTCATTCACAATCCGATCCGCGTGAAGGACCCAGTGGATTACGACAGACTGAATAACCAGCAGCGCAAAAGCATCCTATTTGTAGGGCGACATGATCTCCGCAAAGGTGCAGACATATTGTTGCAAGGATTTGCCGATCTGATCGCAGGTGGAGCGGATGCATATTTGACCTTTGTCGGGCCGGATAGCGGCGTGACACAGGCCGATGGCTCGATCAGGACGTTTCCCAAGGCTCTGGCAGCGCTGAATAGCGATGCGCGGGGCCGCATCACGTTTCTGGGTAGTCAAAGCAAGGAACAGATCGACAGCTTGCGGCAGCAGCATGCGATCGCTGTCGTCACTTCGCGCTACGAAACCTTCGGCTATGTGGTGTTGGAGGCGCTTGCTGCCGGGGCAGCCACGATCAGCACGGCGGCGGGAGGACCGACCGAGATCATACGGCACCAAAAAAACGGCCTGCTTATCCCGGTTGACGACGCGCAGGCCCTCGCCGAGGCAATGCAAAAGCTGCTGAACGAACGGGTATTGGCCGCGCAACTTGGTCGGGCGGGACGCGAAGATGTCGCCGCACGGTTTGCGCCGCGCGAGATTGCAGGACAATTGGTGACGTTCGCTCAGGATGTTGTCTCCGGGTTTCGCCCGCCAAAGCCCTAGATATCCTGCGGCAACGGAATTGCGTCGAGAAACTCAATGATAGCCGCCCGATATCCTGCGATTTCTGCTGATTGAGCAAGGAAGGCTGCGGCCAAAGGCGTTTGTCTCAACACAATGCGTCGCCAATGATGCAATGCCAACAGGCGCACCACATATTGATCCTTTACGGACAACCCGGCAGGGACACCGCCCGCCAACAAACCGGCCAGTTCGGCACATGATCGGCGAAGTTCCGGCGTCAGGATATCATCAATCACCCAATCAGGCATCGGATCTGCTTCGATACATGCGCACATGACCTCCTGATCATTCTTAGGTGGCGTATCAGTGATCCACAGCCCCTTTT
Source organism: Yoonia sp. R2-816 (assembly GCF_046762905.1). Lineage (NCBI taxonomy): Bacteria > Pseudomonadati > Pseudomonadota > Alphaproteobacteria > Rhodobacterales > Paracoccaceae > Yoonia > Yoonia sp. R2-816. The sequence goes on from NZ_JBKQXN010000352.1 coordinate 130,116, forward strand.
TCAGCAGAAGGCCGTGGCCATGGCCAACTGGCGCCGCCACCAGATACCATGGTGCGGATGTTTCAATTTGAGGGCTGTAGACCAGTGCGCGCACCTTGTCGGTCTCCGCTCTTGCGTGATCGGTCATGGCATAAAGGCTGATGCGTCCATCCCGGGTGGCGGTGACCCAACCATCCTTGCGCAGGCGGTGCAGGGCAACACGAAGCGCCTCTGGTCGTATGTTGATCCTGCCCATCAGGGTGTTCAGCATGGGGCCGGATACCTGCATATCCGATTCCGACGCCAGATCACCCAGAAGGGTGACAAGAACAGACCAGACCTTGAGGTCGCCAAAATCCAGTAAGTCCTGCCGTAGGGTTGTCATCGTGCGGGTCATCCCCGCACCCTAGGTCAGTTTGCCGGGGTCGTCAGTAGCTGTTCATGGTCAGAAGTTCATATTCAGCAACCCGGTCATCGTCCTGATTGGTCAGGGTCACGTGCCAGCGCACCTCGCCATAGTCGTCATTGCGCCGGGTCTTTGCCTTGACCGTCAGGCGAACCTTGATTGAGTCGCCTGCAACGACCGGTTTCATGAACCGCAGATTGTCCAACCCGGTATTGGCTAGCACCGGCCCTTCATCCGGGTCCACAAACAAACCAGCGGCGAAAGACAACAGCAAATAGCCATGCGCCACCCGGTCGGGGAAGAACGGGTTTCGCTTGGCGGCTTCTGAATCCATGTGGGCGTAGAATGTATCGCCGGTGAAGGCGGCAAAATGTTCGATATCCTCGGTTGTGACGGTCCGCGATGCTGTGATGATAGTCTCACCAATCATCAGGGCGTAAAAACCGCGCGTGAAGGGATGAGCCGGGGCTTGTACCTCTGCCGTGCCTGGGACCCATGTGCCGGTGATCGCCGACAGGATGTCGGGGCTGCCCTGGATGGCGGTACGCTGCATGTAATGCAGAACTGCGCGGATGCCGCCCAGTTCCTCGCCCCCACCCGCGCGTCCCGGTCCGCCATGCACCATGTGGGGCAGGGGCGACCCGTGACCGGTGCTTTCGCCCATACTGTCGCGGTTGTTGAAATAAAGCCGCCCGTGGAACGCGCCCGCAGACAATGCAACCTGCCGCGCGACGTCGGGATCATGTGTGATCACTGACGCGACAAGACTGCCCTTGCCCCGGTTCAGAAGTGCGATGGCATGGTCGATATCGCGGTAGCCCATGATGGTGGAGACCGGCCCGAAAGCCTCGGTTTGGTGAATATGGGCAGCATTGTCGGGGTCAGCGCAGTGAAACAGCATGGGTGGCAGGAATGCGCCCTTGGACTGCGCCATGGGATGCGTATCGGGTTCGCCAAAGACCCTTTCGGCCTCTGATGCGATCAGGGCGATCTTCGCCAGAACGTCACGCTTTTGCGCGGCAGAGACGAGCGCGCCCATATCCGTTTCCTTCTGCGTCGGATCACCGACGGTGATTTCAGACAGGCGCGCCTTCAGGGCATTGATGACGGCATCGATTGATGATTGCGGTGCAAGAATGCGGCGGATCGCAGTGCATTTCTGCCCCGCCTTTGTAGTCATTTCGCGCTGGACCTCTTTTAGGAAAAGATCGAATTCGGGGCTGCCCGGTTGCACGTCGGGGCCAAGGATCGATCCGTTCAGACTATCCTGCTCGGCTGTGAAACGGATGCTGTTTTGCAGGATATTCGGGTTAGACCGCAGTTGCAGCGCAGTGTTGGTGGATCCGGTAAAGCTGACTACATCCTGACAGTCCAGATGATCGAGCATGTCGCCCAAACTGCCACTGACGAGCTGCAAGGCGCCTTCCGGCAACAGCCCGCTATCCAGCATGATCCGCACGGCCAATTCGGTGACATAACAGGTCGCTGTGGCGGGTTTGACGATTGCGGGCATCCCGGCCAGCAGCGCCGGAGCCAGCTTTTCAAGCATCCCCCAGACGGGGAAGTTGAACGCGTTGATATGCACCGCCACACCTTGCAGAGGGGTACAGATATGCTGGCCAAGGAAACTGCCCTTGCGGCTGATCTGTTCAACATCACCATCAACATAAACATGCCCATCTGGCATTTCGCGCCGCCCTTTGGATGCGAAAACCAGCATCGTGCCAATGCCGCCATCGATATCAATCAGATGATCGGCTTGCGTTGCGCCGGTTGCGAATGACAGATCGTAAAGCGCCTGTTTGTGGGCGCCCAGATGCAGCGCCAGCGCCTTGAGCATGCGGGCGCGGTCATGGAATGACAAACGGCGAAGATTCGGACCGCCGACGGTGCGGGCATGTTCAAGCATGGTGCCGGCATTAAGTGTCGCATTCCCTGCCCGCGCAAATGCCTGTCCGGTGATCGCATTCTCGATCTCGCGCGCGCCGGAATCGGGTCTGACCCAATGGCCCGCGACGTAGCTGCTGATGTCCTGAAGACCCATGATCCTGTCCCCCCTTCAGCAATTAATTGACCAACCGGACGGTTTATGCAACGAATTTCCCATGCGTCGGGGGGAGGGTACTGATGACACCGCAGGAGAGGGCACAAAAGGCTGCAGCGGCCATGTGGGCGGATGACCGCGCCAGCACGTGGTTCGGGATGGAACTGGTCGCCGTGGATGAAGGACGTGCAACGCTGGCGCTGACAGTTGGCGAGGATCACGTAAACGGCCACGGCATCTGTCACGGCGGGGTGACGTTCAGTCTGGCCGACAGCGCGTTTGCATTTGCCTGCAATAGCCGCAACCAATCCACCGTAGCCCAGCATAACACCATCAGCTACATCCGGCCCGCGATGCTGGGCGATAGGCTGACCGCCCAGGCTGAGGAAATCAGCCTGACAGGGCGCAGCGGTATCACTGATGTAACGGTGACCAATCAGAATGGTGAACTGATCGCGAGTTTTCGTGGTGCATCGCGCGCGGTCAGAGGGCAGGTATTTACCGAAGGAGACAGCACATGAAGGACCTTGGTGCAAAACGGGCAGAGCTGGAGCCGATTGAGGTCGCATCGCGTGATGAGATTGAAACGCTGCAGCTGGCCCGGCTGAAATGGTCGCTGGCCCATGCCTATGAAAATGTGCCGATGTATAAGACGCGATTTGATGCCGCCGGGTTGCATCCGGACGACCTGCAATCGCTTCGCGATCTCGCCAAGTTCCCGTTTACCGTCAAAGACGACCTGCGTGACAACTATCCTTTCGGCTTGTTTGCGGTGCCGCGTGAACAGATCGTGCGCCTGCATGCGTCATCCGGTACCACAGGCAAGGCGACGGTTGTGGGATATACCAAGGCCGATACCGATCTATTCGCCAACATGGTCGCGCGATCCTTGCGGGCATCCGGCGTGCGCCCGGGTGAGATGGTGCACAACGCATATGGCTATGGGTTGTTCACTGGCGGTCTGGGCGCACATCACGGGATCGAACGGTTGGGGGCGACCGTTGTGCCGGTCAGCGGGGGTATGACGGCCCGTCAGGTGACACTGATCGAGGATTTTCAGCCGCAGGCGATTATGGTGACCCCGTCCTACATGCTCAACATCCTGGAAGAGTATCAGAACCGCGGCATTGATCCGCGCAAATCATCGCTGCAGGTGGGCATTTTCGGGGCCGAACCCTGGACGAATGCGATGCGGGCGGAAGTCGAACAGGCGTTTGATATGCATGCGGTCGATATCTATGGGCTGTCCGAGATCCTTGGTCCCGGTGTCGCCAACGAATGTGTGGAATCCAAGGACGGGCTTCACGTGTGGGAGGATCATTTCTATCCCGAGATCATTGATCCGGTGACGGGAGAGGTTCTGGAGGGCGGCGAGAAAGGCGAACTGGTCTTCACCACCTTGACCAAGGAAGGGATGCCAATGATCCGCTACCGCACGCGCGATCTGACCCGGCTGATGCCGGGCACCGCGCGGTCCATGCGGCGGATGGAGAAGATCACCGGACGCAGCGACGACATGATCATCCTGCGCGGCGTGAACATTTTTCCCACCCAGATCGAGGAACAGTTGCTGGCCACCCCCGGCCTTGCGCCGCATTTCCAGATCATCCTGTCGCGCGATGGCACGATGGACGCCATGCGTGTGCATGTGGAAGCCAAGCCAGAAGCGGCCGACCCGGCCAGCAAGGCAGCCGCAGCACAGGCGCTGGCCCGCCAGATCAAGAATACCGTAGGCGTCAGCGCGGTGATCGACGTGGGCGATCCCGGCACCGCGGCAAGGTCTGAAGGCAAGGCCAAACGCGTCATAGATAATCGCAATCGGGCCGGCTGATATGGCCCGCACCATCGCCAAGGATTATGACGCTAAACGGCAGATCATTCTGGATCGCGCCGCCGGGTTGTTTGCAGATGAAGGGTTTGATCGCGCATCGGTGAGCCGGATCGCGCAGGCGTGCGAGATTTCGAAGGCCAATATCTATCACTACTATTCCAGCAAGGACGATATCCTGTTCGATATTCTCGACAATTATCTGTCCGGCCTGAGGGATCGGATTTGCGGGCTACCGCACGAAGACTTGTCTCCCGAGACACGTTTTCAGCAGATGGTCGTTGAAATCCTGCTCGCTTATCAGGGTGCAGATAACGAACACCGGTTGCAGGTCGGCAGCCTTGGATTCTTGCCCGACGCGCAGCAGGACATCTTGCGCGCCTACCAGCGTGATCTGGTGCGCCATGCCGGCGATCTGATTGCGGATATCGCGCCACAGGTCTTTGACGGGGACAAAGCCAAGCTGCGGGCCACAACTATGTCTGTGTTCGGGATGCTTAACTGGTTTTACATGTGGAACAAGGCCGCAGACAGCCGAGCACGCGCAGATTACGCAAATCTGGTCTGCGGGCTGTGTCTGCGCGGAATCCCCGGCCTTTAGTGGCTGTCGTAATCGAACGCCACCTTGTCCGTCAGCGGGTAACTTTGGCAGGTCAGGATATAGCCACGTGACACTTCGCCGTCTTCCAGCGCGTGATTTGCGACCATCTCGACCTCGCCCTGTGTCAGCTTTGCCCTGCATGTGGAACAGACCCCGGCCTTGCAGGCAAAGGGTGCGTCGATGTTGTTGGCCAATGCCGCCTCTAACAGGCTTTGATCAGGGGCTACGTCAAAGCTGCGGCTTTCCCCGTCCAGCGTAACCGTTGCGGATGTAGCGTGCTGCGCCACCTGGGATGATTGGACCGGTCGTTTCAGGCGACCGGGCTGACCACTGGCGAACAGTTCAAACTTGATCTTGTCCTTGGGCAGGCCGTGCGACTGCAGCGCATCCGAGATTGTCAGCATCATCGGTTCCGGTCCGCAGATGAAGGCCACATCAACGTCATCGGGACTGATCCAGTGCTTGAACAGCAGCGCGCATTTCTCTGCATCGACCCGGCCCGTGAAGACGCCGCTGTCGTCGGCGTTCTGTTCGAGAACGTGGATGATGTTCAGCCGCGCCATGAACCGGTTTTTCAGATCACCCAGTTCTTCGCGAAACATGATACTGTTCACGGCGCGGTTGGCATAAACCAACGTGAATTGCGACGACGGTTCGCGTTCCAGCATGGTGCGCAGGATCGACAGGATCGGCGTGATCCCGGAACCACCGGCGAAGCCCAGATAATGCCGCGCCTGACCGGGCTGCAGGGCGACATGAAACTGCCCCTTGGGCGGCATCGCCTCTAGCCGGTCACCGACCTTCAGGGCCGTGTTGGCCCAGGTGGAGAATGCACCGCCATCGACCTTTTTTATCCCCACCTGCAACATGCCATCATCCTTGCCTGCGCAGATAGAATAGGACCGGCGCAGCTCCTCCCCGTCGAACGAGTGGCGAAAGGTCAAGTACTGGCCCTGAATGAAATCGAATGCCTCGGGGTCCTCGGGTTGCAGCGTTAGAACCACCGCATCGCGGATCGTTCTATGGATGTCAGTCACGACAAGAGGGTGAAATTGCGCCATGAGATCCGCCTAAATGCATTTGAAGTAGTCAAAGGGTTCCAGACAGTCCGTGCACCGCCACTGCGCCTTGCATGGGGTGGAGCCGAACTGGCTGACCCGCTCAACCGCGTGCGATTTGCAATGCGGGCAACGGGTCGGGCCGCCTGCGGGTTGTGGCGGTGCGATTCCGTAATCCTCAAGCCGGGCGCGGCCTTTGTCCGACAGCCACTCGGTTGTCCATGGCGGCGTGATCTTTGTGGTGATCCTGACATCGCTTACCCCGTGATCGCACAACGCGGTTTCGATATCCATCGCGATGATGCGGGTCGCCGGGCAGCCGGAATAGGTTGGGGTGACCGTCACATCCAGCACGTCGCCATCCCAGTCCACGGCCCGGACGATACCCAGATCAACAACCGAGATCACGGGGATTTCCGGGTCAGGCACGGCATCGAGCCATCTCCAGACCTGATCAATGTCGGGGCGTGTCATGCTACCAACGGGCATCGGGGTAGGACCGGGGCAGAAATTGCATTGTTGCCAGAAGATGACCCAGATGTTCAGAATGGCGTTTGCCGGATTTGCCGCCTTGCTGGGCGAAATCGCTGGCAGGGATGGTCAGCATCGCCTCGCCAAGGGTCGTCTGTACCGTATCGTCCCAAGTGGCGCGAAGGCTGACTGGATCGGCGGCAATTCCGCTTTCATGCATCGCGTCATCGACGCTGTCGCGCAAAAACATCTCTCCCGCATAGGGCCAAAGCCGATCAAGCGCGGCCTGCATCCGACTGTTGCTTTCTTCGGTGCCATCGCCCAAGGCAATCACAGTTTCCCGCGACCGTTCCAGATGATACTGCGCCTCTTTCAGCGATTTCGCAGCGATCCCGGCGATCCGGTCATCACTGGCGTTCTGCAGGGCAGTCAGGTGTGGCACCTGAAATGCATCGAACAGGAATTGGCGCATGATCGTATGGCCAAAATCACCATTTGGCTGTTCGACCAGCAAGAGATTGCGGAAATCCCAGACATCGCGGTGAAACGCCAGATCATCGGAGCTGCGCCCGGCGCCTTCGATCTCTGCCGCAAGGCCGAGCCACATTTGCGTCTGTCCGATCAGGTCAAGCGCGGTATTGGCGAGCGCGATGTCTTCTTCAACCGCCGGGGCGACACCGCACCATTCGGAAATCCGGTGGCCAAGGACTAGGGTATTGTCGCCCTGACGCAGAAGGAATTCGAACAATGGGTCCGACATCACATTGGCCCCACTTCATCAGGAATGTCGAAAAACGTCGGATGCCGATACACCTTGTCATTCGCAGGCTCGAAATAGGGCCCCTTCTCGGATGGGGACGACGCCGTGATCTGCGCCGCAGGCACCACCCAGATCGACACACCTTCGTTGCGACGGGTATAGACATCGCGGGCGTTCAGGAGCGCGGTTTCCGCGTCTGCGGCATGAAGGCTGCCGACGTGGCGATGGCTCATCCCGTGCTGGCCGCGAATAAAGACTTCCCACAGAGGCATTTCAGTTGTCATTGCGCTGCCGCCTTTGCTGCCTTGCGTTTGGCCGCATGGGCCATCAGCCCGTCACGCACCCATGCGCCGTCATCCCAGGCCTTTTGCCGGGCCGCTATCCGGTCTGTGTTGCAGGGACCATTGCCCTTCAGGACGTCATAAAACTCGGCCCAGTCAGGTTCGGCGAAGTCATAGCCGCGCTTTTCCTCGTTCCATGCCAGTGTCTCATCTGGCACGGTCAGGCCCAGATATTCGGCCTGCGGGACCGTCTGGTCGACAAATTTCTGACGCAACTCATCATTGGTGTTGATCTTGATCCGCCAGCGCATCGATTGCGCCGAATGCACGCTGTCCTTGTCGGACGGGCCGAACATCATCAGCGATGGATACCAGAAGCGGTTCAGCGCGTCTTGCGCCATCTTGCGCTGCGCTGGTGTACCGCTGGCCATCTTCATCATGATGTCAAAGCCCTGACGCTGATGGAACGACTCTTCCTTGCAGATACGTATCATGGCCCGGGCATAGGGCCCGTAGGATGTGCGCTGCAGTGGGACCTGGTTCATGATCGCGGCGCCATCGACCAGCCAACCGACCGCACCCATATCGGCCCAGGTCAGGGTCGGGTAATTGAAGATGGACGAATACTTCATGCGGCCATCAAGCAGCATTCTGGTCATCTCATCCCGTGAAACGCCCAGCGTTTCGGCCGCACAATACAGATACAGGCCATGCCCGGCCTCGTCCTGCACCTTGGCCAACAGGATTGCCTTGCGTTCCAGCGTTGGCGCGCGTGTGATCCAGTTGCCCTCGGGCAATTGGCCGACAATTTCGGAATGGGCGTGCTGGCCAATCTGCCGGATGAGGGTTTTGCGGTACCCCTCGGGCATCCAGTCCTTTGGTTCGATCTTTTCGCCAGCATCGATGCGGGCCTGAAATGCCTTCAGCTTGTCCGGATCATCAGCAGTCGCCTCTGACTTGATCATCTGTGCATACATGGATCACCCTTTCTTCCGGTTGGCTGTCGAGCGACGGCCGATCGGACTATCCTGCGAAAATAGCGCAAAACAAGGGCACTGGCAATAAAGCGTTACAGATTACAGATATCCGGGTTATCGCTGTAACGCTTTACATCAAGGTTCATTTTGCAGCGGCCAACGCCTCTCGCAAAACCGCGCGATCCCCTACATGATTGGCCAGCACAAGGATCAGCCGCGCATTCAACGCGTCGCTTTCTGCTTTGCTCAGCCCCTCGTGAGCGGCCAATAGCTCATCATAAAAACCATCCGGATCGGGTATGTTCGGTGTCAGATTGATCGTCATGGATCAGCCTTTCCTATGGCAAGACGCAATGCAGCCTTGATGGTATCCGGATCCGCATCTGCCCAACGGGCCACCACATGCTGGTCCGGGCGGATCAGATAGACGGCCTGTGGTGCTGAACCTAAATACCGCTCTGTCAATTCTGGTTTCGGTGCAGGGATATGCAATACTTTCGCGGTCACATCCGCAGTGGAAGCCGCCTCTGCCCGTGCTGCGCCAATGGCAAGGATCGTAAAGCTGCCGCCCAGATGATCCAGCAGATAGCGGTCATCCACCGGCGCATCGGCGCAGACCGCACCAGGGCCCATCAATGCAGGCCCGCCCAGCGCGTCCTCGCCGAAAAGCGGAAAACCCTCATACTTGCACGGTACTGACAACCGACCCGAATTCACCAATGGTCGGGCAAAAGCGTGCCGTTCTGCGAGGTCCAGCACAGCGTTGCGGAACACCTTGCTGATTTCGGACTTCGGCGTCATGAAATCGGTCGCGCGCGACGAATTCAGGATGTTGTCATCAGCGGCAAATTCGCGTTCGCTGGCGTAGCTGTCCAGCAGAGTCTCATCCGCAATACCCTGCAACACCAGATCAAGCTTCCAGGCCAGGTTTTCGGCGTCCTGTACACCTGAATTGGCGCCCCGGGCACCAAAGGGCGACACCTGATGCGCACTGTCACCAGCAAAGATCACGCGGCCATGGCGGAATTTCTTCATCCGCCGACACTGGAATGTGTAGATCGAGGTCCATTCCAGCTCGTAATCCGGGATCGTGCCGCTTTGCGACGACAACATCGCATCGACGCGAGTGCGGATGCGGGCCGGGTCCAGCTCTGCCGCGCGGTCGATATCCCAGCCCAGCTGAAAATCGATGCGCCAGATATCTTCAGGTTGTTTATGCAGCAGGGCAGATTGCCCTGCGCCTTCAAACGGGGGTTCGAACCAGAACCACCGCTCTGTCGGGAAATCGGCCTTCATCCTGACATCAGCGATCAGGAAATTATCCTCAAACACGCGACCATCAAAGCTGAGACCCATCATATCCCGGATCGGTGAACGGGCACCGTCGCATGCGATCAACCAATCAGCCTGCACCTGATAAGGCCCATCCGGCGTTTCGATATCCAACACGGTATGGTCATCTGCTTCGGTCACACCGGTGACACAGTTGCCTCCTCGAATTTCGATTGGCGCACCGGCGTCTTGCGCTTTGCGGATTTCTTCAAACAGGAACTTTTCGAAATATGGCTGCTGCAGATTGATGAAGGCCGGGTTTCGGTGACCCTTTTCCGGTAACAGGTTGAATTCGAAAACCTTGCCATCCCCATGAAACACCTTGCCCACGTTCCACACAACGCCCTTGTCCACCATCGGCTGGCAGGCACCCAGCCGGTGCGCGATGTCCAGCGTACGTTTGGAAAAACAGATCGCCTTGCTGCCAAGGCCCGGCCCCTCATGATCGTCGAGCAGAAGGACCGGCACGCCCTTCTTGCCCAGATCCAGGGCAAGGATCAGACCCACCGGGCCGCCGCCAACGATGACAACCGGATGTCTGACGGGTGCCTGTGATTGTGCCGGAACTCGGGCGTACGGATAAAGTGTAAACGCGGTCTGATACCTTGCAGCCATAACCACCCTAGCCCTGCAAGGCTTCCCACATGTCCAGATCGCGCTGGGCCGTCCAGATGCGGGGGTGTTCGATCCCGCGCGCCTCGTCATAGGCGCGGGCGACGTTGAAGGGCAGGCAGTGTTCGTAGATCGCGTAGTCCTTGAACTTGGGATCGCAAGCAGCGCGGACGGCATCCCATGCCTCTTTCAAGGAGCCGCCACAGGCCGCAATGCGGGCCACCGGATCATAGGTGCTATCGACAAAATCACGGGTGCTTTCGATGGCCCGTTCAACCGCAGATTTACCGACAAGGGCAGCGCCCCTGCCTGGTGCAATCGCATCCACATCAAACGCCGCGATATTGTCGAGGGTGTGACCCCATTCGTTGAAATAACCATCGCCGCAATAGCAGGCGGAATGGTCCTCGACGATGTCACCAGTGAACATGACATTCTCATCCGGTACGTGAATGACGATGTCGCCGGCGGTATGGGCACGGCCCAGATGCATCAGATCAACCCGCCGATTGCCCAGATAGACCGTCATCGTGTCGCTGAAGGTCGTTGTGGGCCATGTCAGGCCCGGGATGCTTTCATGCCCTTCGAACAGGCGCGGAAAGCGTTGGAATTCACTGTCCCAGTCTTCCTGCCCCCGTTCGGCGACCATGCCGCGCGCGGTATCGCCCATAATAATCTGGTCGGCATCATAAGCGCTGGCCCCCAGCACCCGGACCGCGTGATAATGTGTCAGCACCACATGGCTGATCGGCTTGTCGGTCACGCTGCGCACCTTTTCAATGACCTTCGCAGCGAGTAACGGCGTCGCCTGCGCCTCGACAATCATGACGCTGTCATCACCGATAATGACGCCGGAATTCGGATCACCCTCGGCCGTAAAGGCCCACAGATCACGCCCGACCTCGTCAAAGCTGATCTTCTTTTCGGTCATGTCCCCTTGGGATGCGAAAGCCTTAGCCAATGTTGTTGTCCTCTTATACTGGGAATTTGGGGGCCGGTCTGATCGTGCCGGTACATTCACCAAACCCGATTTGATAGCCGTCACCCTTGGCGGCACCATGCAGAGTCAGTTTGTCACCATCCTCGATGAAGGTGCGCGTCTCGCCGGTGGATAGGGTCAACGGCTCTTTGCCACCCCATGTGAGTTCCAGCAGACTGCCGCGCTGATCCTTCTCCGGGCCAGATATCGTACCCGACCCCAGCAGATCACCGGTATTCATCGCGCAGCCGGAACTGGCGTGATGCGCCAATTGCTGCGCGGCGGAATAGTACATCTGGTTGTAGTTGGTGTGCGTAATGGTGGTGGCACCCCTGCCCTTTGGCGCCATCGTGACCTGCAGGTCTATGTCATAAAGCATCGGCCCCGGTTCACGCAGATAGGGCAGAAGGTCTTTTTCACGTTGTGGGGTCGAGGTGCGGAACGGTTCCAGCGCGGCTTTGGTCACGATCCAGGGGCTGATCGATGTGGCGAATGCCTTGGCTTGAAACGGGCCCAAAGGCTGATACTCCCACGCTTGAATATCACGTGCAGACCAGTCGTTCAGAAGCACATAACCAAAGATCATGTCGTCCGCTTCGGCAACGGTGACGGGCCGACCCAGTTCCGACGCGGTGCCAACGATCGCTCCCATCTCCAACTCGATGTCCAGCCGCTTGCTGGCGCCAAAGGATGGCATATCCGCATCAAGTGCCTTTGTCTGACCATTGGGGCGAACGATATCAGTGCCGCTGACCACGACCGACGAGGCGCGCCCGTTGTAGCCGATGGGAATGTGCAACCAGTTGGGTGGCAGCGCATTCTCGGGTCCGCGGAACATGGTGCCGACATTGGTCGCGTGGTGCTTGCCGGCATAGAAATCGGTGTATTCACGAACCTCAATCGGCAGATGCATGGTCGCGTCGCCTTGCGGCACAAGATGAGGGCGGATCGTGTCTGCTTTGGTGCTTTCTGCTGCCAATGACTTCTGAAGTGTTTCTCGAAACCATCTCCATAGACCGGGTCCGAGTTCCATGAACCCATTCCATGTTGAGGCAAGGAAGGGGTTGGCCACTTCTGAAGGTATCATGCCATGAAAGCTGATCACCCCAGCCTCTGACAACCCGCGCAGATCAAGGATCTGGTCACCAATGGCTACTCCACAGCGTCGATCGCCATCGCCAACAGAAAACACGCCGTAAGGCAGGTTATTCAGTGGAAAGGGGCGGTCGGCATTGTTTGCGCTTTCCACCCAGCTTTTCATCAGCGGCATGCGCTACTTTTCCCCCGGTGTTCCGTCGAACTTCTTCTCGAGGTCGCTCCAGCAGTCGATATAGTCGTCCTGCAGCGGGGCCTCTTGCGCTGCATATCTGGTCAGATGCTGGGGGAACCGGGTTTCGAACATGAACGACATGGTGTCCGACAGTTTCTCGGCCTTCAGGTCGGCGTTCGATGCCCCTTCAAACGCGTTCTTATCCGGCCCATGGGGCAGCATCATGTTGTGCAGGCTCATTCCGCCAGGCACAAAGCCCTTGGGCTTCGCATCATAAATGCCGTGAATGTTGCCCATCAGTTCGGACATGACATTCTTGTGGTACCACGGTGGGCGGAAGGTGTTTTCGGCCACCATCCAGCGATCACGGAATAGCACAAAATCGATATTTGCAGTGCCTTCTACCCCTGATGGGGCGGTCAGAACTGTGAAAATCGAAGGATCAGGGTGATCGAACAGGATCGCGCCGACCGGGCAATAGGTCCGCAGATCATATTTGCAAGGCGCGTAGTTGCCGTGCCATGCCACCACGTCCAGCGGCGAATGGCCGATCTCGGTTTGGTGAAACTGACCCGTCCATTTGACCGTGACTGTCGATGGCGTCTCGCGATCCTCAAATGCCGCAACAGGCGTTTTGAAATCGCGGCGATTGGCCATGCAGTTGGCCCCGATCGGGCCGCGCCCAGGCAAGTCAAACTTCTGTCCGTAGTTTTCGCAGACAAACCCCCGGCAGGGGCCGTCCAGCACCTCAACGCGGTACACCAGCCCGCGCGGGATGATCGCAATCTCCTGCGGTTCAATGTTGATCACACCCAGCTCCGTACAGAACCGCAACCGACCTTCCTGTGGTACGACCAAAAGCTCGGAGTCGGCGGAAAAGAAATAGGCATCCACCATGCTTTCGTTCACAAGATAGATATGGCTCGCCATGCCGACCTGTGTGTTCACGTCACCTGCGGTTGTCATCGTCCGCATGCCGGTCAGCCAGTTCAGCGGCTGATCCGAATGAGGCACCGGATCCCAACGATACTGGCCAAGCGAGATCACATCAGGGTCGATATGCGGCGCGGATTTCCAATGTGGCAAATCAATCTTCTGAAACCGATGCGTATGCTTCACCGACGGGCGGATGCGATAGCACCAGGTCCGTTCATTCTGATGGCTCGGCGCGGTAAAGGCGGTGCCTGAAAGCTGTTCACCATAAAGCCCGTAGTTGCATTTCTGGGGTGAATTCATGCCTTGCGGCAAGGCACCCGGCAGCGCCTCTGTCTCAAAGTCGTTTCCGAAGCCGGGCATGTAGCCGGCCACCGTTCCGACCGAGGTTCCAGCCGATTGCAGCGCATGGGGCGAGATGTCTTTGTTCATGGCAACCTCCTGCTTGCGCCTTCAGATATTAGTTGTTTTTGTAACTAACAAGCCATAGTTTCCGCCGATGACCGATGATACCCCTTTCGACCTGCAGGATTTCCTGCCCTACCTTCTCAATCAGGCCGCCGAAATGTCGAGCCTTGATTTCCAGCGCTATTACAAAGCCAGGTACGGGATGCTGCGCACGGAATGGCGGGTGGTTTTCCATCTCGGGCACTATGGTGACATGACCGCGAAAGAAATCTGCATCCGCGCCCGCATCCACAAGACCAAGGTCAGCAGGGCCGTGTCAGCGCTGGAAAAGCGGCGCTTTCTGACCCGAACGCCGCTACCCGATGATCGGCGGCATGAAACGCTGAAATTGACAGCCGCGGGGCGCGCGGCATTCCGTGATCTCTACCGCGCCGCGCAGGATTTTGAGGCAAACCTGACAGCCCCTTTCACTGATGAAGAGGTGGCAACCTTGCGTCGCTGCCTTGTAAAGATTGCCAAGTTTTAGCGGAATACCTATCACGCGCGATAAGCGACAACCTCTTGTCGTTGAGTGCCCAACCCGTCGATCCCCAGTGTGACGACATCACCGGCCCGCAGGTATTGCGCTGGCTTCATTCCCATGCCCACGCCGGGCGGCGTTCCCGTCATGATGACATCACCGGGCATCAGGGTAATAAAGCGGCTGACGAATGATACGATGTCGGCCACCGGAAAGATCATGGTTCGTGTATTTCCCGTCTGCCGCCTCTCACCATTGACGTCCAGATACATGTCCAATGCCTGTGGGTCCGGCACTTCATCCTTCGTCACAAGCCACGGGCCGATAGGGGCAAAGCTGTCGCAGGATTTGCCTTTGATCCATTGGCCGCCGAAATCCATCTGAAAGCTGCGTTCGGACACGTCATTGGCCACGCAATAGCCAGCGACATGAGACAGGGCGTCAGCTTGCGAAACATGCCTTGTTTCGCTGCCGATGACGACGCCCAGTTCTACCTCCCAATCTGTCTTTTCCGACTCCTTCGGGATGATGATCGGGTCATTGGCACCTGTGGCAGGGCAAGCTTTCATGAACAGAATGGGGTGGTCGGGGATAGGCATGTTCGCCTCGATGGCGTGGTCGGAATAGTTCAGGCCGATACAGAAGATCCGGCGGATATCAGACAGGATCGGCTCATATTCTCCGCTGATCAGTGGCAGATCTGCAGGATCAATTGCCCGCAATGCGTCCAACGCTGCGGGACCCACAGTTGCCCCGTCCACATCAGCGATATGCCCGCCAAGATCACGCAGTTGCCCATCGGCATCCACCAGCGCAGGGCGTACTCCACCATCAGTCCGGATACGGCAAAGCTTCATCTGATCAATCCTTGTATGTGTTACCGGATCATAACCGGCACATCAGCACGGCCAACATTAAAATAATGTATACATTATACTTGACGCAAGACGCGTGACAGCGTTTTCTGCCGTCATGACGGTAGGAGTGTGAGAATGTTACTTGGCTGTATCGGCGATGACTTTACCGGGTCGAGCGATCTGGCAAACACGCTGGCCAAGGGCGGAATGCGCGTGACGCAGTATACCGGTGTGCCCGACACCAAGGCCGGCACCGGCGTTCAGGCGGGTGTTGTGGCGCTCAAGTCCCGTTCTGTTGAACCGGGCGAGGCTGTGCGCAAATCACTACAGGCCCTGGATTGGCTGTTGGCGCAGGGTTGCCGGCAAATCTTTTTCAAATACTGCTCGACTTTCGACAGCACGGCTAAAGGGAACATCGGTCCGGTTGCAGACGCGCTCGCCGATGCTCTGGACGCGCACAAGGTCATTGTTTGTCCTGCCTTTCCGGGCACGGGGCGGTCGCTTTATCAGGGGCATCTGTTTGTCGGGGACAAGCCGCTGAACGAAAGCGGTATGCAGAATCATCCCCTGACACCGATGACTGACTCGGATATCCGGCGATGGCTGAAGCCGCAGACAAAATACAGTGTTGGTCATGTTGGAGTGCAGGATGTTTTTGCCGGGCCAGACGCAATCTCGGCCGCGCTTGAAAGGCAACATCAGGCAGGTCATCGGCACATTGTTGTTGACGCCATCCGCGATGCGGACCTGTATGCAATCGGTCAGGCGGCGCGGGAGTTGCCGTTGATCACCGGCGGTTCTGGCGTAGCACTGGGCCTGCCTGCCAATTTCGGCTGTAGCCCCGGAACCCCGCCATGGACCGGCCAACCCGGTAAGGCCATCGCGCTGTCCGGGTCCTGCTCGATTGCGACCCTTGGCCAAGTGGCGCAACACAAAGCTGACCATCCGGCGCGCGAGATCAACGCGGCAGATGTGATCGAAGGTCGGCTGACGGCCACCGATGTCGTTTCATGGCTGATGGATCAAACCGACTTACCGCTGGTCTACAGTTCGGCCGATCCGGCCGTCGTGAAAGACGTCCAAGCAGAATTCGGGCGCGAACGATCCGCCAGCGCATTAGAAACCTTCTTTGCCGAGGTCGCACGCCGCGCTGTAGCGGGCGGCGCCACCCGGGTGATCACCGCAGGTGGCGAGACGTCGGGTGCCGTGGTCGAAGGCTTGAGATTGAAAAAACTGGAAATTGGGCCAGAAATTGATCCCGGTGTGCCCGCCCTTCGCGCAGGCGACAAACTGGTCGTCGCATTGAAATCCGGCAATTTCGGCTCAGAGGATTTCTTTGCGAAGGCCGATGCCATGTTGCGCGGCTCATGAGCGCGGAGGCGAAGCTGCGCGAGCAGATTTGCCTGCTGGCCAAATCACTGTTTGATCGCGGCCTAACCCATGGCAGCACCGGAAATGTCTCTGCGCGCACGCCCGACGGTGGGCTGCTGGTCTCGCCCACAGGCACCAGCTTCGGGCGGCTCGACCCCGGATCGCTTAGTCGTTTTGATGATCAAGGTGCATTGATTGGTGGTGACAAACCGACCAAGGAGATGCCGTTGCATTCAGCCTTCTACGAAACCCGCGAAACGGCCGGGGCTGTGGTGCATCTGCATTCCTGTCACGCGGTAGCCTGGTCCATGATGCCTGATGCCGATCCCGACAACTTCCTGCCCCCGCTGACACCTTACGGGCTGATGCAACTTGGAAGGGTGAAGCTGTTGCCTTTCTTCCTGCCTGGCGATCCAGCGATGGGGGAGGCCGTGCGCGGACTGGCGGGCAAGCGCAGTGTTGTCATGCTGGCCAACCATGGTCCGGTGGTCGCAGGTAAGGATGTAGAGGCCGCCTGCAACGCCATCGAAGAACTGGAAAACACGGCCCGACTGGCGATGATGATGCGTGGCGTCACAGCGCGTGCCCTTACTGACGATCAGGTGCAAGCCGTGGTCACCGCGTTCGACATCGATTGGGACGACTAGAGCCGTTTCAACTGGCCATCCTTTGCAGAGGCTGTCGCTGCATCGGCCAGTATCTGTGCCTTCAACCCATCCTCACCGGACGGGGTCATGACGCCCCCTGACGCAACCGTCTCTACGAAATACGTCATCTCGGCTCGGTAAGCCGCGGCGTAGCGTTCGAGGAAAAACGGCTCTGTCGCTGCTCGCTTGAACCCGGCCTCGTTAGCCAGCTCTACCGTATTCTGGAGCTGGTTTTCGGCGCGCAGCAGGCCCTTGGACCCATGCACTTCGATCCGCTGATCGTAGCCATAACTGGCCCGACGCGAGTTCGAAATCTGGCAGATCTTGCCGCTGGCCGTCTTGAGCGTGACGGCGGCCGTGTCGAAATCCCCGGCCTCACCAATCGCAGGATCAACCAGACAGGACCCGGATGCATGCAGCTCGACCGGGTCTTCTCCCAGCAGGAAACGGGCCATATCCAGATCGTGGATCATCATGTCGCGGAAAATGCCGCCTGAGGTTTCGATATAGGAAATCGGTGGCGGGGACGGATCCCGCGACAGGATCGTTACCAGTTCCACATCGCCAATCACCTGATCCGCAATCTGGCGCTGCAGATGCGCAAAATTCGGATCAAAACGACGGTTGAAGGCGGTCATGAAAGGCACGCCGGCCTTTTCCACCGCTGCAAGACATTCCCCGATCCGGTCGACCGAAAGATCCACTGGTTTTTCGCAAAAGATCGCCTTACCGTTGGCGGCCGCCTGATGGATCAGATCGTAATGTGTGGTCGTGGGCGTCCCGATCACCACTGCATCGATAGCCGGATCAGCCAGCAAATCGTCGCTGCTCATCACCTTAGCGCCCAGACTGCCCGCCAGCGCCTGTGCGGCTGCTGGTACAGCATCGGACACCGCCACGGCACGCGCGGTCGTCATCCCGCGCAATGTCGCGCCATGCACCTGTCCGATGCGCCCACAACCCAAAAGCCCGATATTCAGCATTTCGTCATCCTTTCAATGCCGCCAACACCCGCCGGGTTGCTGCAACCATCGGGTCATGAGTCTCCTTCAGGATCGCCACCCGATCAAAACGGTCCGGGTCGGCATTCACCGCTGCACGCAAGGCATCACCAAATGCCATGCGCAGTTCGGTCCCGATATTGAACTTGCAGATATTGCTGGTCCGAGCGAGGCGCCTGCGCTGATCAACCGGCACCCCCGATCCGCCATGAATCACTAATGGCACATCCGTTAACGCCTGAATGGCAGCGATACGCCCTTCATCCAGCCCACCCTGCTTATCTTGCTGCAAATGCACATTCCCGACGGAGATCGCCATAGCATCCACACTCGTTTCGCGGGCGAACAGGGCTGCTTCTTCCGGGTCCGTCCCGGCAGAGCTCTCGCCATCGGCGTAGCCGACAAACCCAATCTCGCCCTCGCAGGAAATGCCCGCTCCATGCGCCATCTCGGCGATGGCCCTCGTCTCTGCGATATTGTCGGCTAGCGGTTTGCGCGAGCCGTCAAACATCAAAGATGTGAAACCGGCATCCAGTGCCTCCTTGCACTCGTCCACCGTATATCCGTGATCCAGATGCCCCACGACTGGGACGCGCGCACTTTCGGCCAGATGACGAAACATCTTGCCCAGAACAGGCAGCGGCGTATGAGCGCGGCAGCTTGGTCCGGCCTGCAGGATCACCGGGCATTCCTCGGCCTCTGCAGCAGCGACAAAGGCGCGCATATCCTCCCAGCCCAGCGTGACCAGCCCGGCCACTGCGTAGCCCCCTGCCATGGCAGGTTGCAGCACCTCTGCCAATGTAGCGAGCGTCATTTGAACTTCGCGATCATGTCTTTGATGCCCGGGATCGTTTCGATCTGATAGGCGTGGCTGGGCTGGAAATACTGAATCAGCGAACGCTGGGACAGGCCACCCAGAATAGTGAAGTAATACATTTGATAGCCCGGCAGAACCGCGCAAGGGTGATAGCCGCTATCAAGGCAGATCGTCGAGCCATCGACAATGTGGTAGGCATCACCCGGCTCGCCATCCTCGCGTTGCAGCATCTGCACACCGGACCCATGGTTGGGTTTGAAGCGGAAGTTGTAGGTTTCGTCATGGCGCGTTTCATCGGGCAAACGGTCCGTATCATGCTTGTGGCTGGGAAACCCTGACCAGCCGCCTTCGCCGACCGTGAACAGTTCCGACACCAGCAGGCGACCCACCTTGCCATGGTATTTGGTGCCAAGGATATGCTTGATCTTGCGATGGGTTTTGGTGTCGTCCGACCCGTATTGCACCAGATCAAGCTCATCTGACCTGATAGCGAATGCATCCAGCACTTTGTCATAACGGGCGCCGCAAACAAACACCTCGGCCTCGTCAGACTTGCACTCCATCACCGCCTTGGCCGCCGTGGGGACATAGACACCCTCAGGCTCACCATCCCAGACATCCTCGACCCGGTGGCCAAGTGCTGCGGCCTTGAACCCTTCGATATCGATATCGACCGTCCCGGTCGCGGGCACGATACAGGTCTCGTATCCCGGCACGGCATATTCGAACGCCTCACCCTTTTTCAGCTTTACGATGTTGAAATAGTTCAGGGGCACCGTCGGATCATCGATATCGACAATCGGTTTATTCTGGTTGTCATAGGGCGCGATATGCATGTGCTGGCTCCTTTATGCGTCGGTGGGACCGGGATGATCGGCCAGAAACTGTTCCAGAATGGCGGTGTCAGGCATGGCTGGGGCGCAGCCCGGCTTTGATACCGTAATGGCCGCGCAGGCCGACCCGCGCAAAATGCTCGTCTTCAGGTCATGCCCGGCAGCGAGCGAGGTCATCAGCCCCGCCATGAAACTGTCGCCCGCGCCGGTGGGTTTCAGGGCTTCGACCGTGTATATTCCGGTGCGGATCTCGCGCCCTTCGGCAAAGGTGATCGCGCCGTCCTGACCCATCTTGTAAACAACAATACCTGCGTTGTCGGCTGACAAGGCGCGCGCCTTGTCCAGCCCCTTGTCAATATGCCCGGCCATGAAACCGAATTCTTCATCATTGCCGACAATCATGTCGCAACGGGTTGCGGCCCGGCTCAAAACCTCTTCGGCAACCTTGGGCGATGGCCAGGAATAGGGTCGGTAATCCACGTCAAAGATGATCGGCAAACCGGCGTCTTTGGCTAGATCAAACGCCTTGAATGTGGCAGCACGGGACGGTTCGGCGGCAAACACGGTGCCCGCTGTGATCAGCGCGCCATACTGGCTGTAATCGACGGCCGCCACATCGCTGTCGTCCATCTGAAAATCCGCCGCGCCGTTGCGGTAGATAACCGTCTGATGATCATCGATCCGGCTTTCGTAGACTGCCAGCGAGTTGCGGTATTCGCCACCCACCGGCGTCACATGGCGGGGATCGACGCCGTAATGCTCTAGCTGGTTCACGCAGTAACGCCCGATGCTGTCATCGCTGACGCGGGTAACCAGCGCCGCCTTGCCGCCCAGCTTGCAGATACCGGCACCGATATTGGCGGACGACCCGCCAAGTGCGGCAGTGAATGTCACACCATCTTCGGTTTTCGTTCCAGGTGGATCAGGAAAGAAGTCCATGCCAGCCCGCCCAATGATGACAAAGCTGTTGGCCTTTATGCCGTCCATCAACCGCTTCATTTGCGGCCCACCGCATTGCCTGATTTGGCCTGATCCAGCACCTCCGGGTAAGGGTAGTTGAGTCCCAGCAACTGACGCAGGTCAGCCGAGGCATTGGTCATAAAATCGTCAGGCAGGGCGGCTGGCATGTCTTCCAACGGCTTGACCCATTTGGGGAGATAATTGATCAGGACGGCAGACCTGTCCTGATCGGACTTGTTCGGCATCGCGCAATGCCAGGCAACGCCGTAAAACAGCGCGACATCACCGGGTTCACCCAGCATCCTTTCGCATCTGTCATAGAAATTGTCAGCCTCGGTTGGATAGCGCAATTCTTTCTGCGAACCGGGCACATAGGCAGTGGCGCCCGTTTCTTCCGTAAACGGGTCGAGCAGCACAGAAACCTGCGCATTCATCGGGAAAGAGCCGTTCAACCCGACTGGATGCGTCTCTGCCTTGTAGAAATCCCAATAGGGATAATCGACATGCGGTTCCTGCCCCGGCCCGCCGGGAAGAATCCGGTTTGCCGCGATGGACCCCATGATGAACTCGGTCCCCAGAAACCTGCGCAGGATTGTCATGATCACTGGATGTGCGGCCATGTCGGAAAACACATCGCCCTTGGCCAGCAGGTTCCAGACCCGACGCTGCAGGTTCAGTTTGCCGTCCGCAGCGGCCTGCCCCTGAAAGTGGGTCACGGTATCCGCCTCTGCAGAATGTTCGTGGATGATGCGCCGCGCCTCTGCGATCTGATCGGCAGTGAACAGGCCCGAAATCAGAACTGCCCCTTTCTCGTTGAGCAATTCTTCAACGATGGTCACTGGATCAGCATTCGTGGCGTCAAAGCGCAGCATTCAGACCCCCTTGCGCTGACGGCTGCGGGTGCTTTCCCAATCCTTGTGGGCGGCGGTCACCTTTTCATGGTCTGAAACGTGCGGTGTCCCGACCTCCCACCAGGCATGGCCACCGGTCGTCCAGCCGTCATAGGGGTCAACCTTCATACAAATCACATAGGTCCGGTCGGCCGCCTTGGCCCGCGCAAATGCAACGGCGAGACCGGCGGGGTTATCCACAGTTTCGGCCAAGGCACCCATGGCGCGGGCATGGGCCTCAAAATCAACCTCGACCTGATGCGTTGCCGTTGGTGTATCGGCGATCAGATTATTGAAACTTTCGTTGCCCGTGTTGTTCTGCAGCTTGTTGATGACAGCAAAGCCGCCATTGTCCAGCAACAGCACGATCATCTTCTTTTCGGTCAGGACGGATGAATAGATGTCCGAATTCATCAAGAGATAGGATCCGTCGCCGGTAAACACGATCGTATCTCGCTCCGGCTCCATCTCGGCCTGCGCGATCCGGGCGCCCCAGCCCCCGGCGATTTCATAACCCATGCAGGAGAAACCAAACTCGACATCAACGGTCCCGATATCCAGCGTGCGCCAGTTCGCCGTTACCTCTGCCGGTAGTCCACCAGCTGCGGCAACCACGCGGTCGCGTTTGTGACAATGGGCATTCACCACCCCAATCGCTTGCGCGTATGAGGCGGGGCCATTGCCCACGCGGGTATTTTCGGCAACGTACTCGACCCACTTGGCACGCTCGGCCTGCGCCTGCGCTTTCCACGCATCAGGGGCCTTGTATCCGTCCAAAGCCTGACCCAGAGCATCCAGCCCAAGCTTGGCATCGCCCACGACAGCCAGCGACATATGCTTCGCCGCGTCATGGCGGGCGACATTCAACCCGATAATCTGGGCATCCTGCGCAAAGGCAGTCCATGATCCGGTTGTGAAATCCTGCAGGCGCGTACCAACGGCCAGGATCACATCCGCCTGCTCGGCAATTGTATTGGCGCTGTCTGATCCGGTCACGCCAATCGGGCCGATATTCAGCGGATGATCATCCAGAAGGTTGGCGCGACCGGCAATTGTTTCGACCACCGGAATGCCATGCGCCTCAGCAAATGCAGTTAGTTCTGCGACCGCGCCTGAATACTGCACACCCCCGCCTGCAATGATTATCGGGCGTTTGGCCCCGGCCAGGACAGCGGCAGCGTCGGCAACCTCTGCCACATCAGGTGCCTGACGGCGAATGCGATGCACACGCTCTTCAAAGAAAGACAGCGGATAATCGTAGGTCCAGCCCTGCACATCCTGTGGCAAACCGATAAACGCAGGACCACAATCGGCGGGGTCCAGCATGGTGTTCAACGCGGCTGGCAGTGACTGGATAATCTGAGCCGGATATGTAATGCGGTCCCAATACCGGGTTACCGCCTTGAACGCATCGTTCAGGCCCAGCGCGGGGTTCCCGTAATGCTCCAACTGCTGCAGGACTGGATCGGGCAGGCGTGTCAGAAAGGCATCGCCGCATAGCATCAGCATGGGCAAACGGTTGGCATGGGCAAGGGCAGAGGCGGTCAGCAGATTGGCGGTACCCGGCCCGGCAGAGGCTGTGCAAAACATGAAACGACGGCGCAGATAGGCCTTGGCATAGGCGGCTGCGGCAAATCCCATCCCTTGCTCATTCTGTCCACGATACAGCGGCAAGGAATCCTGATGATCATACAGCGCTTCACCCAGACACGTCACATTGCCATGGCCGAAAATGCCGAAGCCACCGCCGCAGACCCGGGTCCGCACACCGTCAACCTCGATATATTGGGCGGCCAGATAGCGGACGATGGCCTGCGCCACAGTCAAGGTAATCGTTGCCTGTCCCAAGCTGCCCTCCCCAAGCGGTGAAACCGAAAACGGCCAACATTCCTGTTGACCCGCGCTGCAACCAAAGATAACCATTTTGCAACCGGTTGCAATTGGTTTTTCGGGAGGGCCGCCGCAATGACCGACATACGGATCGGAATCGTCGGTGGCGGCTATATGGGCAAGGCCCACGCAGTGGCGTTTGCCGCAGTTGGGGCTGTCTTCGATACCGCGTTGCGGCCCAAGCTAGAGATGGTGTGCGCAACCTCACCGGACTCCGCGGAACGCTACAGGCAGGCCTATGGTTTTGCCCGGGCCACCAGCAACTGGCGCAAGCTGGTAGATGACCCGGATGTCGATGCGATTGTTGTCGCAACACCCCAGCATACCCATCGCGCCATTGCCGAGGCTGCGTTTGCGTTGGGCAAACCGGTCTTGTGTGAAAAGCCACTGGGTGCATCCCTTGCAGATAGCCATGCCATGGTCGCTGCGGCACAGGCGGCGGATGCTATCAACATGGTTGGTTTCAACTACATCCGCACACCGGCATCACAGTTCGCCCGCCAACTGATCACCGAGGGTCGGATCGGGCAGCTGACATGGTTCCGGGGCGAAATGACGGAAGATTTCTTTGCGGACCCCACCATTGGCGGCTGGCGTGGGCAGGGTGATGCGAATGGCTGCATGGGTGATCTTGCCCCACATATGATCAACGCTGCACGCGCGCTGATCGGGCCGATTACCAGCCTGTGCGCCAGCGTCGAAACCGTACATCCCGAACGGGCGGGTGAGGCGGTAACCAATGATGATCAGGCGCAAATGATGTGCCGGTTCGAAAACGGGATGCAGGGGCATATGTTTTTCAGCCGTGTCGCGACTGGGCGCAAAATGGGCTATGCCTATGAAATTCATGGGACCAAAGGGCATATCCGGTTCGATCAGGAAGACCAGAACGCGATCCATCTTTATACGACCGAAGGGCCGGAATCCGAACGCGGCTTTCGCAAGATCCTGACCGGCCCGGCGCATCCCGATTACCTGCCATTCTGTCAGGGGCCGGGCCATGGCACCGGCTATCAGGATCAGATCATCATCGAGGCGCGGGATTTCCTGACCGCCATCCATGAAAACCGCAATATCTGGCCGACCTTTGCGGAAGGCCTCGAAGTCAATCGCATCGTCGCAGCCGTCATGGACTCCAGCCGCAAGCAGGCCTGGGTCAATGTCGCCGACTACTGATAAGGAACGATAGGAATGATCAAGATCGGCAATGCGCCTTGTTCGTGGGGCGTGGAATTCGCGGACGATCCGCGCAATCCGCATTGGCGCAAAGTCCTGCAGGAAAACGCCGATGCAGGCTATACCGGGATAGAGCTGGGGCCGGTTGGTTTCATGCCCGAAGACCCCACTATTCTGGGCGATGCTCTGGAAGAATTCGGGCAGGAACTGGTCGGCGGCGTGGTTTTCCGCCCATTCCACGATCCCAACAAATGGGACGATGTTATGGATGGGGCGGTGCGTACCTGCAAGGCGTTGCAGGCCCATGGCGCGCAGCATCTGGTGCTGATCGACAGCATATCGCTCCGCCGCGCACCGACTGCTGGTCGTGCGTCTGAGGCCGAGCAGATGGATAGTGCCGAATGGGCCGCGTTCCGCGACCGGATCGCCACTGTGGCCCAAATGGGCGCCGGGGATTACGGGCTGACGGTGGGCATTCATGCCCACGCGGCGGGGTTCATCGATTTTGAGCCAGAGCTTGAACGGTTGCTGGACGAGGTTGACGACAGCATTCTCAAGATCTGTTTCGACACCGGCCATCATTCCTATGCAGGGTTTGACCCGGTGGCCTTCATGAAGCGGCATATCGACCGGATCAGCTATATGCATTTCAAGGATATCGATCCGGCGGTCAAAGCCGATGCAGTGGCCAACCGGACAGATTTTTACAAGGCCTGCGGGCAGGGTATTTTCTGCAATCTGGGCGACGGCGACGTTGATTTCCCGGCTGTGCGGCAGGTGCTGCTTGACGCCGGTTTTGACGGTTGGTGCACGGTCGAACAGGATTGCGACCCGACAGGCGACACGTCACCCATCGATGATGCGAAACTGAATCGTGCCTATCTGCAATCCATCGGTTTTGAGGGGGCCTGAGCCATGGCAGTGCTGAATTGGGGTATGATCGGCGGCGGTGAAGGCAGCCAGATCGGACCGGCCCACAGGTTGGGTGCGCGTCTGGACGGGCTGTTCACTTTTGCAGCCGGCGCGCTGGACCATCGGGCCGAACAGGGCATCGATTATGGCCGTCGTCTTGGCCTTGGTGACCGCGCCTATGGCAGTTGGCAGGACATGCTGGAAGCCGAGAAAAAGCGCGACGACAAGGTTGATCTGGTCACCGTCGCGACCCCCAACGCGACCCATTTTGAGATCACCAAAGCCTTTCTGGAAAACGGGTTTCACGTGCTGTGCGAAAAACCCATGACAATGACTGTCGAGGAAGGCGAAGAAATCGTGGAAGTCGCCAAAAAGACCGGCAATATCTGTGCAGTGAACTATGGCTATACCGGCTATTCACTGGTCCGGCATATGCGCGCCATGATCGCACGTGGTGATATTGGCAAGGTCCGTCTGGTCAACGCCGAGTTTGCCCACGGCCACCACGCCGACGCCACTGATGCGGACAACCCACGCGTCCGCTGGCGCTATGATCCCGCACAGGCCGGTGTATCGGCCCAGTTCGCCGATTGCGGTATTCACGCGCTGCACATGGCCAGCTTTGTCACCGGACAGGAGGTGACGAAACTTTCGGCGGATACCGTGTCATGCATTGATGTGCGTACGCTTGAAGACGACGCCATGGTCAATTTCCGCATAGATGGTGGCGCGGTTGGCAGGCTTTGGACGTCTTCCATCGCCATCGGCCGTCAACATGGGCTTGGCATTCAGGTTTTCGGCGAAACTGGCGGGCTGCGCTGGAGCCAGGAACAGCCCAACCAACTGTACTATATGCCACTTGGGGGTCGTCTGCAGGTGATCGAACGTGGAGAGGCAAACCTGTCACGGGAGGCGGACCGGACGACGCGCGTTACCATCGGCCATGCCGAAGGCATGCCGCTCGCATTCGCCAATATCTACACTGATCTGGCAGAAGCGATCAGCGCCCGCAAAGAGGGCCGCGTGATGGACCCAGCGGCGAACCTTTACCCCCGCGCCGAAGATGGCCTGCGGTCTATGGCGGCTGTCTACGCCGTTGCTGAATCAGGGAAAAATGAAGGTGTTTGGCTGGATGCACGACCGCCCATGTTTCGTTGAAACTGCCTATGAAAACGGACGTAAGGTACCCCGTTCGACAACATGACACGCAAATAATCGTGCTTCCGGATAGCGTGTGTCGTCTTTCAATGATGCCTCAATCAACTCGATCGAAGAGGCGATAATCTGTTTGATCGGGTTGTGAATAGTGGTCAGGTTGATGTTCTCCCACCCCGCCATCTCCATGTCGTTGAGACCAAGAATGCCGATGTCATCTGGGACCTGCAGGCCAGCCGACTGGATTGCCGACAACGCGCCAATCGACAGCACGTCGTCACCGCAAAAATAGGCCTCTGCCGGGGTTTCCCGCAGCAGGCGCCGCATTTCCGCGCGGCCCGCATCGAAGGAATAAGAGTCGGCAAACGTGACTGTCATCTCGACATCGGGGTTTGCGTTGTTGACCTCTGCAAAACCTTTCAGCCGGTCCTGGGTCGATGTCGCTGTTTCCGGCCCGCCCAGAAACGCCAGTCGCCGATAGCCGCGCGCAATCAGCGTATTGGCGGCCATGCGCCCGGCCTCGATGTTATCAATGCCTAGCACATTCACATTGGGGCTGGCCGAGTGGCGGCCAAAGGAGTGCACCACAGGAACACCTGCATCACGAAACCCTTCGGCGAAGGCGACAGGCAATGTCGATGACGCCACAATGACGCCATCCACAGAATAGGCGCGCAGCATACGGATTGAGTTTTCCGGATCTACTTCGTCGGTAAGATTGACCAGAAGTGGGCGCAAACCGCGCTCTTGCAGGCCCTTTGTAAAGCGGTCGAATACCTCAAGAAAAATGGGGTTGTGGAAGTTGTTGGACACCAGCCCGATCAGCTTGGTTCGTCCGGTCGTCAGCGACGATGCAAGCGCGTTTGGACTGTAACCCAGCGCCTCTGCTGCTTTTTGCACTTTGGCGCGAGTCTTTTCAGAGACGGACGCACCCTCCGTATAGGTACGCGAGACCGCAGAGCGCGACACCCCCGCGCGGGCTGCAACGTCTTTGAGTGTCACGGCCAAGCTGCGTTCTCCTGTGTCAGTTCAAGGGTCTTTATCCAATTTCGAAGCACCAAGCCAGCCCGTGATGATGACACTTCTGCTACGCTGCGCCTTCGTATTCAGCACCTGTTTTGGCGCCCGTGATATAGGCCACGACATCTTGCCCGTCAGTCTCTTCCTTATTGAGATTTGCGACAATCCTGCCGCGTCGGAACACGATGATACGGTCCACGAGGTCAAAGACCTGCCGCATATTATGGCTGATCAAGATCAGGGGTTCGCCCTGTTCCTTGAGCGTACGGACAATGTTTTCAACTTGGGCAGTTTCCTGCACGCCAAGTGCCGCTGTCGGTTCGTCCATGATTGTCAGCTTGGACCGGAAGCTGGCTGTCCGCGCAATGGCCACACATTGCCGCTGTCCGCCCGACATCCGTTCGATTGTATTGTTGATGTTGGGGATCTTCACACCCGTCTTTTGCAGCGCGTCGATCGTGTCCTGCCGCATGGCCTTGTAATCAAGAAACCGAAACGGGCCTAGCCAATTGAATTTGGTCTTTTCTCGGCCCAGGAAAAGATTGTCGGGCACATCCAAGTGGTCAGCTAAGGCAAGTGTTTGAAACACTGCCTCGATACCCGCCTCACGGGCGTCAAGAGGACCCGCGAAGTTGACGGGTTTGCCGTCAAAGATCACCTGACCTCGTGTGCGCTGTTCCACCCCGGTGATCTGACGGACGAAGGTGGATTTGCCCGCGCCGTTGTCACCCATGATGGCGACATGTTCACCTTGTTTCAGGATGAAATCCGCGCCTTCCAGCGCATGCACACCTCCGTAGTGTTTGGTCAGGTCGCGGGTTTCCAGAATGATATCCGACATGGTTTTCCCCTTAGGCCGCTGACGCTGCGCGTTGTTGTCGCCACTGGTCAAGGACCACTGCACTGATGATGATCGTACCCATCGCCATCAGCTGATAAAACGCGTCCAGCTTGATGTAGGTGAACCCTGACTGGATCGCCCCGAACACCATCGCACCCAGTACCGTACCAATGATAGAGCCACGCCCACCGGTCAGGCTGACGCCGCCGATAACAGCCATCGCAATGGCGAAAAGTTCATAGAACTGGCCCATGCCTGTCTGTGCGGTAAGGTTCTTGGAGCTTAGAATAATGGCTGCAAACGCCGCCAGCATCGATGCGATCATATAGACCAGCACCTTGTGCCGTTTGACATTGATACCAGACATGCGGGCTGCATCCTCATTCGATCCGATGGCGTAGGTGTGTTTGCCGTAGACCGTGTATCGCAAGGCGATGTGACACAGGACGGCCAGCATGATAAACCAGACGACCGGCATCATACCAGACCCCAGCCAGGCAAAGCTCTCCGTGGGAAAAGACACCGGCTGGCCCTTGGTCCACCATTGGGCGATACCCCGGCAGATCAGGAACATACCCAATGTCGCGATAAAGGGCGGGATACGTGTGAATGCGATGAGTGAGCCGTTGATTGCGCCGATAAACGCGCCGAAGCAGAGACCAACGATCACGGGGACAATCACCGGAAGGTCAAACGCCCAGTCACCAAACACCGCCTTGGGATTTGGGTTACCGTTGACCAGTTCGGTCTGGGCAAAGGACATCACGATCATCGCCGCCGCCCCGACCAACGGACCAGAAGACAGGTCAATCCCACCAGAAATGATCACCTGCGTCACACCCAGTGAAATGATGCCGATAATGGCAACTTGCAGGATGATGATCCTCAGACGCGCTTCGTTGAAGATTGAATTGAACCGGTCCTGCGTATCGAAGAGGAAGCTCTGCCCATTCATATAGGGGAGCAGCTGCCCCAGAATCTCGAAAATGGCGATGATGATGATCAGCGCAATAAAGATGTTCAGTTCATTCGGCCAGGACCGCTTGGACTTGTCGTAAGTCAGCCCCCCGACACCATGCGATGCTTCTGCCAATGACCCGCTCCTCTGTCGTCGATGTCAGTCGTGCGCTCTGGGCGCGTCAGAGCGCCCAGAGCCGTGTTCATCAGTTCTTGCTGAGGAAGTCGTCGATGTTGTCTGGCGTGACCAGTTGGAAGGGGATGTAGACCTTCTGGTCAACGTCTTCCCCGCGGGCCAGTGCCAATGCGGCATCGACCGATCCTTCACCCTGACCGAACGCATCCTGAAACACCGTCGCGTCCAGATCACCGGCCTGCATGGCCACCAGCGCGTCCTGTGTGGCATCAACGCCCACAACCACGACATCATCCATTGAGACCCCATTGGCTTTCATCGCCTGGATTGCGCCAATCGCCATTTCGTCGTTATTGGCAAAGACCACGTCGAAGGACTCGCCCGATGACAGCCAGTTTGTCATCAGATCCTGCGCCTTGTCCCGCGACCATTCGGCGGTCTGGCGGTCGATGATGTTGACAAAGTTGCACATATCCATACCGAGGACATCATCGACGTCCTTGGTCCGCTGCACGGCGGCCTGGTTGGATAACTGACCCATCAACAGGTAGCCATTGGCGCCCCCTGCTTTGCCGGCAGCGCGCAGCATCTTGCACGCCTCGAACGCGGCCAGTGTGCCGGATTCAATCTCGTTCGATGCCACGAACGCCTGATTGTCTGGCAACGTATCGACGTTGATCGGCTCGCGGTTCACGTAGACTAGAGGCACGCCTGCTGCAGCGGCAGCCTGCGACATTGCTTCGGTTGCTGACGTATCGACAGCATTCACAATGATCGCATCAACGCCGGATGCGATGAAGTTGTTGATCTGGTCCAACTGCTTGGCCACATCGTCGGTCGCATCCTCGACTTGCAGATCAACGCCGTCGATGCCAGCGGCATAGTCAACCATACCGTTTCGCATCACGGTCAGAAAGTTGTCATCAAAGCGCGCGATCGAAGCGCCGATAGTTTCCGCCATCGCCGTGGTGCCGATCAATGCTGTCAAACCAGCGGTCAGTAGTAGTTTTTTCATGGTTTCCTCCCAGAAAACGTGCCCGGCACACGCAACAAAAAGACCGGGACCCCTTTTGGGGGCGATGATTTCACCTCAATTCATGATGCGATCCGTGTCAGATACGCGATCTCGACGAGGTTTTGGGCCGCCGTGGGGCGACTAGTATTTGAATGCAGGTCATGTGCACGAACTGGCACTGCCATTGATGTATCTGCACTGTTGTAATCTTCAGAGATTTGACAACCGATTTCACTTGCCAATTCAGTCATTTGACCGCGCCTTTCGGCAGATACTCCAGTGTAGTTTCGCGCATTTTGCAGCATACCGGCTGCATCCCCCCGGACATATTTCGACCGTTATCGGAATCACCTTAGAGCCGATGGAGTGTTTTTGCAACCGGTTGCATTCTTGGGTGTGATGAGTGGAACGGTGCCTGCTCTGACAGTCGTTTTCGCTTATCGCGCCAGTTCGAACTTTCTTGAGACGTCGGTCAATTGGCCGCCTTCGACCAAAACTTCTTTCGGCGCCGGGTGGCTGATAAAGTAAATCGGGCTGGCGGTGATGCCATAGGCACCACTGGCATGAACAGCAACGATATCACCTTCACTTAAATGCGGCAGCATGACACCACTGGCCAGCCTGTCGATTGATGTACAAAGCGGACCGACAAGGTTGATCTTTTCGTCAGCCTCACCACCGCCGACGCGATGCATCTGATAGTTACGGTGGATGACCATGCCAAAATGCCCGGACGCCGGTAGGTGGTTATTCATACCACCGTCGCAGATACCAATCTTGGTGCCGCGAGAGTCCTTGATTGTGACCACGCTCGTCAAAAAGTAGCCCGCTTCGCCAACAAGATAGCGACCCAGCTCAAGGATCAATTGCGTTTTGGCAAAACGGTCCTCGGATCGGAAGTCATCCAGTTCGGGACCGATAACGCTGGCCACATCGGTCAGATCCAGCGGTGTATCACCAGCGTGATAAGGGATGCCCAAGCCAGAACCAAATACCAGCTTTTGCGGAGTGATGTCATAAGCTTCGCACAGCTCGCGAAAAACGGACATGAAGATTCGATAGTTTTCGCAGATCGCATCTGGCTTCAGACATTGCGTTCCCGAGTAGATATGCAGCCCGACCACCGACAAGTTCGGAAGCGCCAGTATCTGCGGCAATTGTTCTGCCGCATCTTCAATATCAATCCCGAACGGGCTTGGCCGACCTGCCATGTGATCGCCAAATCCTTTGGGAACTGAGGACGGCGCGATGCGGATCAGGATGTTCTGAATCTTACCTGCCTCGCCCGCAACACGGTTTGCAGCGATGGCCTCGTGCACGCTTTCCACGACCAGTTCGCCTACATCACCGTCGATGGCCTCTGCGATTTCGGCGTCACGCTTTCCCGGTCCGGTAAAACTGGCCTGTGCTGGCCCCCAGCCAGCCTGTCGCGCCAAACGAAACTCGCCAATCGAAGACACGTCAACATACTCAACACGCTTCGCCAGCCATTCGAGCAGTCCGGGGTTCGGATTGCATTTCATCGCGTAACTCAGGCTGAACCAGCGGCCCAATGTGCTTTCGATCTCGGCGATGCGCGTCTCGATTGCATCGGTCAAATAGACATAGGACGGCGTGCCGAACCGTTCGGCAGCCTCGGCGAGACACGAGTCGAGTCTGTTCATTTCAGGACTGGTTTTCGACAAGCTGAACAATCCGCGATGGCGTGTCGAAGTTATCGAGGGTGACGTCGGCCGGGTGTACCTCGATCCTGGCGGTTTCCTCAACAAATCCGATGACGTTCATCATGGCAACGGAATCAAGTATCCCTGACGAAAACAGCTCGGTTTCGGCATCAATACCGTCATCAAGGTTCAGCGTGTCTTTGAGATAGTCAATCAGCTGTTGGGTAGTCAGCGCCATGGGCAATAAGTCCTTGAATGGAAAAGGGTCGAGTTATGAAGCCGTATTGTGACTTTGGGTCTTCGATTCTGCAATGATGGCGGGGCGGTCCAGCTTTCCGCTGGCGGTGCGGGGCATGGCACCCTGCCAGTGATGGATATGGCGCGGAATCATGTAAGGCGGCATAACCTTGCGGCAATGGCCGGTCAGAGCCGCCTGATCAAAATCATCAATCGTCGTTACTGCTATGTGCACCACCTGACCCAGATCATGATCCTCGACTCCGTAGGCCACAACATCTGCAACAAGCCCGCTGCGCGATACGAGATCTTCCACCTCGGTTGGGCTAAGCCTGAAGCCACTGGTCTTGATCATGTCGTCCACGCGGCCCACGAACCACAAATCACCATCCTCGTCCACGCGCACCAGATCGCCACTATAGACGACATCGGCGTCGCCAATCAGATCATGCAATTCCGGGCACGGACGGATTTTTTCGCGACTGAGTCCCGGCTGTTGCCAATACCCCAGACTGACCAGTGGGCCTGCATGCACCAGTTCACCTTGCTCGCCCGACCCGGCGCGGCCTTTGCCGTGCTGGATCACAAACACCTGCGAATTGGGGACCGCTTGGCCTATCGATCCCATCTTTTCGGCAAACTTGGCCGGCGGCAGATATGTGGATCGGAACGCCTCGGTCAGCCCATACATCAGAAAGATATCGACACCCGGAAAGACCATTGGCATCTTTTCGAGGATATCAGGCGGGATTTTCCCGCCAGTATTCGTGATCAACCGCAGTGATGGCAGGTCCGATGGCGCATTGTCGAGTAGTCTGACGACCTGGTTCCAAAGAGGCGGCACCCCCGCAAATCCGGTGACATGGTGGGTCTGGATCGCCTTCACAACCTCGGTCGGCATCACGACCGGCTGATGCACCACGCTGCCTCCGATCAACAACATGGTTGTCAACTGGTTCAACCCTGCATCAAAGCTGTAAGGTAAAACCGACAACAACCGGTCCGTGTCACGCAGCCCCAGGTATTCAACAACAGTTTCCGCACCGATCCGGATATTACGATGGCTAAGCATCACACCCTTCGGCATCCCGGTGGAGCCTGACGTATAGATGATCATCGCCAGCTCAGTATCGGCCTGTTCCACCTCCGCAGATGTGTCGGTTTTTGTTTGATCGCTCCACAGATCATAAGCACCTTCAGCACCCGATTTGCCCTCTACAAGAATACCGAGGAGCCCATCTGGTATCTTGCCGTCAGACAATCCTTTCAGCGCGGTGGTATTTGTGATCAGGGCCCGCGCGCCAGAGTCCTTAGCAACATAACCAAGCTGCTCTGCTGTCCATTGCGTGTTCACGTTGACGACGACGGCCCCGATTTTGGCCGCGCCAAACATGGCCACAGCCTCTTCGATGCTCTTGCGAAGATGGACGATGACCCGGTCGCCGGACTGCACCCCGATCCGCGTCAGATAGTCAGCCACCACATCTGCCTCGAACACAAAATCTGCATAACTCACCGAACGCTTCGCATCGATAAGCGCTGTCTTTTCAGCGTTCGCTGGCAGATTATCGGCAAGCAGTCTGTAAACCGTCCCGGTCATCTTCACGGCTCTTCTTTCTTGTCGTCGGGCTTTTCTGCCGGTTTGGCGAACATAGCCAAACGCGGATAGACTTTGGCCGGAGAGCCAATGACGGTGGAATCCGATGGGATGTTGGTGCTGACAGCCGTGTTTGCACCAATACGTACACGATCACCGATCTTGATGTTGCCCAGCACGGTGGAATTCACGCCGATAAACACGTCATCACCAATGACCGGCGCACCATCGCCCATATTGGTCCCGATGGTCACGTTATGCATAACACCACACCGATCCCCGATCACCACATCGGGGTGCAGCGACAGACTGCCCTCTGCGTGGATGATGTGGAAATCCTCGCCAAGCTGGACCTGCGGCGGAATCCATACCTTCGTCACGTTGAGAATGAATATCTTGAAGATGGCGTATATTTTGTTGGCAATCCAGCGGGCCACCGGATTCTTAAGGTGAATTGCCCAATGACCAAACCGGTAAATCGCCAACGACACAAATGCGGGCTCGAACAGAGACCGCCCATGACGTTCATAATCACCCTTCAACACTCGGAACACGCGGTTGCCTCCAACCTTGGTCGCCACGACAGCGGGACACATTTCACAGGCGCCTTCATTCGACAAGTATTTTGGGCCGCCACAGTTCGGTTTGACAGCAGCTCGTTGCGCATTTCAGACAAGCGATGGGTGATCATCGGGGGGGCCAGTATCATTGCGGCAGCAGATCCAGAGTGCGTTGAACCTCCTCCCAATCCACGCGAAACCTTGTATCGGTGCCTTCGGCGACGACAAATGCAAAGCCCTGACCTTGTCGGTCGGTCACCATCTTCAACGTGGCAACAACGCGTTCAGGCGGCTGGATCACAAATAGCGTTGCATCCGGTGGCATCGTTGCAAGACCGTGCGCGAGATGGCTGCCCTCAATCCCGGCGATAACTTTGGCCTCTCCACAGACGTCTGCAATTTCATCGACGGTCGCCGCCGTCGGGTCAAGGACATGAAACCCGTAGGTTTCTGCCAGCTGGTCGGCAATCTCGCGTTCGTTTTCGAGAACCCGTTCGTCACCTGTGCTGCCGCGCAGGATAAACACACCGGGCAAAGGCGCAACCTCGCGACCCGCCAATATGCGTTTGCGTAAATCCCGGGCCCGCTCTGCTTTTCCTTCGTTATTGGGCAAATCTTCGAACAGCACCAACTCATCGAAATGCACATGCTGTCGGCGTAACGGCCTCATACCCAACAATTCTTCATAGCGCGGAACATGACCTTTGGGCGGTGGCGCGGTTGTGACGGTTTGACCTTCCGGTTCCGCCAGCAGGTGTGTCAGACAGTCCTGACGCAGCCATGTTCCGAACCAGCGGTTACCGATCCAGCTTTCATACATCACACCATGCAACACATCGGTCGGAACCGCGTAGGTCAAAGATTTCGACGTGCGCGCACGCAAATGCCGCTGCCGCCCGTCCGCGTAAAGTACCCCATCTACCAGGTCGACATTTTTAAGGCGATAACCAAAGGTCGGCTCCTGCTCCACATCAAATTCACCGCGAAAAGACCTGATCACGGCGTCAGGTGGTGAAAACTCAGTGCCCCTGATGCGCTCGATCTGATCCGGCAAAAAAATAGCTGGCGGTACATGACTGGGACTGCCAGGCGCAACTTCCCATTTATCAGCATCTTTCGACAGGATATCGGGAACAGGTTGGCGCAACAGGCTGCGCATTTTCCCGTGCAAAGGTCTGAACGAAATCATATTGTGGCTTCAGTCATAATAAACTTGTTTTAATGCGATGTAGACTAGGCAACATGGTGACTGGTGTCCAGTTGCAGCCGTCTACGGTGCAGAACTTGTGTTGCGCTGACTGCCCGCCTCGTGGAGATCTTGAACCAGCCAAGCTTCAGGTGCCTTCCACCATCTTCCGAAACGTCTCATTGCCACTGACCAGTTCATCGTAAGTTCCGCTCGACACAACCCGACCATGTTCCATCAGGTATATTTGATCGCAATCCTTGACCGTTGTTAGCCGGTGCGCGATCAGGATCACAGTCTTGTCGGCGCGAATATTGTGAACAGCCTCCATCACAACACGTTCAGTGATATTGTCGAGTGCAGAGGTTGCTTCATCCATGATCAGTAGGCTTGGGTTTGTATAAAGGGCACGCGCGATCCCGATGCGCTGGCGCTGACCGCCCGAAAGACGCACACCCCTTTCACCCACCATTGTGTCATAACCTTGGGGCAGTTCATCAATGACAAAATCATGGAGCGCGGCAACCTTAGCCGCCTTCTCGACCGCTTGCATGTTGATCTGATCTTGTGGGACACCAAAGGCAATGTTGCGAGCAATATTGTCATCGACAAGATAGATTTCCTGCGGAACGTATCCGATGGTGTTTTGCCAGGCACGCCGGTTGTCATCCGTAATCTCAACCCCATCGACGCAGATTTGTCCGTCCTGTACGGGAAGCAAGCCTAGGATCAGGTCGATCAGCGTCGTCTTTCCGGCACCCGTACCGCCGACGATGCCAATAGTTGTTCGCGACTTGATCTGCATGTTCAGCTGATGAAGGGCCTGCCGCTGCGCTTCGTCGTAGCCAAACCCGATATCGCGCAGTTCCAGCATCTCGTTCAATTGCAGAGCTGGTCGACCAGCTGCCTGATCAGCCTCGATATCAGCCACTTCGATGGGGAAATCTGCGTTGTATTCATCAACGATGTGGTTGAGTAATACTTCGCCACCGCGCACAGACACCAGACTGTGGTAGATTTGCTGGATCGCCGGCAAAATGCGGATCACCGCAAACGCAAAGATACCAAGCGTCGGGATGATGGCGACCAAATCACCACTACTCCGCAGAAGCAAAACGAGAATGAGGGTCAGCATGATGCCAAACGTCAGCGCCTCAAGCGCATAGCGCGGCAACTCGCCAAGCGTCTGGTTGCGGGCTGCATACTTTGCATGATCAAGCGCGGGTGCTTTGAATTGGCGGGTGTAATTCTCCTCCAAGCCCATCAACTTGACCTCTTTGAAGCCGCCGGTCGCCTCACCGACGATCCTGTACTTCTGGTCGCTCGCCAAGAGCCTGCGCCGTCCTGCATTGTGAATAACCGGGCGCAAAGCCAGATAAAGCGCGGCATAAGACCCGCCCAACAGCCCGGCTGACAGCAACGATACCAAGGGGTCGACAACGATCAGGAAACACACAATCGCCAGCGCCGATATGGTCCCTGCGATAATCCGCAGCAGCGGAACGATCACGGTAAAGACCAGATAATCCATCTCGCTCAACACATTCCGCGCAATCTCGGCGCTGTTTTTGGTCAGGAACCACGCGTAGGGCTGGTAGAGGTAGATACGAAGCAATCGACGCGCCAGCGCATAACCACGCATGTTGGCGAACCGGATCAATGTAAATGCACTCAGCGCCTTCACACCCAGACTGGCAAGCACAATGCAGAATACGGCCACCGACATGGCAATCAGAAAAGCATAGGTCGATTGAAACGCGAAGTATTCATAGATCCAGCCCAACATCGCGTTTTCGGTCACGCGATCTGGATCAGCCAGAAGGTTCAGAAACATCAAAACAGATGAGATGCCGATGATTTCTGCAAAGGCCACAAAAACCATCATCAGCATCAAAAGGTAAAAGCCGCGGCGTTCTTTTGCGTCAAATAGCGAAAGAACCTTGGCGTATGTCTTAATCATGATACCATTCTGCTTTGCGACACTTGGTGTAAAATGTACTAAAAAATTTTTGGCCTTATCCGATGGTGATAGGGCGTTTTGTGCCGAAAGTATAGCGGTCAGGCAGGTTTCTCAGAACCGCCTGTTCTATCAGTTTACCGCAGACATGAGCGACAAGAGCGGCCTGTAAACTCCTGACATTTTTCCAACAGGTTCGACAAGGGAAGTAGTCGGCCCGCGACTTCCAATTCTGGATGCGGCGGGTCGGGTACGGCTTTGGCATATGATGTGGGTGACTTTGCCATGAAATATAGCGCCAACTGACAGCAAATATAAAGTGTGACTGGAAACCCCTGCAAAGGGTATCTCAAGACTGATGGTGATTTTTTCGGGCGGTTCTCTGCTCAAGTCTTCGCCAAGCAGTACCGACCAGATAGTACATGAAGTAACAGCTACACTTGATCAGGTCCAATTCTTCCATTTGCCGGTAGACGCGCCATGTCCCGACGGCTGCCTGAAGCTTATTGGCAGATAGTGATGTTGAACCACGTCGGTAGGTTGCCAATGTACCAGGAACCGCTTGGGCCCTATCACCTGCGCGCAGCAGTTTGAGCCATAGGGCGTAATCCTGACGTCTGCGCGCGGTCGACATTTCAACTTTGCCAAAGACTTCGGTATCGTCCACTCCTTCGTGGTGACGATGAGCCAACAACGCTCTCTTATCAAATGCCGCTATTTGGACCCATAAGCGCTGACGTCAGACACCCGTCAACGCAAGATTCGCCGCCCCGCTCAGATCAATGCATCGGGTCAGGATTACGATCATCTGACCGATAGCAAGCAGGATGAGCGGTGCTGTGTCATTGAAGACGTTCGCGAGGTTTGAAGGTCCAATGAATGCTGGAAATCGCGACGCAATAATGGCCAGCAACAAGACGATTGCACCGGTCAGAAGCACGTCGGGGGACATGAGGATTTGTTTCGACACTTTTTCCTCTCTTTCAGATCCCGGCAACCTCCCCACCATTCCCACCGACCACCAAACGGTGTTGATGAGGGGAGAGGGCGGCATGCGCTGTGTTCATGATCCAACAATCTCATGGGGGGCTTCCGGTCGGCGACCGGCCAGAGCGGGAATGCTTGCGCGAATGCCACGGCTGGGCGGTCGACTCGAAATCGTGCCATCACACAAAAAGTATCTGAAGGGTAGGGCGACGTTGAAAACTCTCGAGCGTGGATGCCCTTGGAACGCCAGCGCTGTGTCTGCCCAGACCCTATCTAGCGCAACCCGCTCCGGTAAATCTGTCGGAGAAACGCCAAAACTTGCTGCGAAGACAGTGCAACCAGATGCGAGGTGGCCGCGTCGCGGACATCGGTGAGGTCGATCGCCTCGAACCCTTCCGGCACGGAGTGCGACGTATTGCCGACACGCGTGCCGGTTTGCGCCAGCCTCCCGGAGATCCGCAGGGCGGGATCGTCCTCGGCCAGGACGACAACGGAGCGTGCCGGAAGTGGACCGAGGTCCCGGACCTGCTCCCCGAACACATCCGGGTCGATGTCGGGTTGCAGAAACAGCAGACCATCTGCGATGTCCGTGACCGGGAATCCTTGTGCGGCAAGTCGTGTCAGGCTCTCCATGACGAGGAACACACCAAGCGAATGTGCGACGACTAGGATGTCGCCGGACCAGCGCCGGCGCAGGGCCAACAGCGTGTCAGCAAGCGGCCGCCGCGCATCCAGCACGCTGTCACGATCATGGAAGTAACCGCGACCGCTTGCGGCGGATGGCCAGACAAAACTGACCTGCGGGCCGTTCATGCCGATATCCTCGGCCATCTGGGTGTGTCGGTAGACCGCCTCGGCTGCGGTGTTGTTGTATCCGTGAATCCAGACGACGAGCGGTTCACCATTCGCTGCGCCAAGGTCTGGGAACCTATCCAAAGGTAGAACCCGTTCTGTCCCGAAGGCGGAAGCGCCTGAGACTGGGACGGTGCCGGGCGTCCGGTTCGCAGGGACGGAGACGCTCAGATCATACCAGAATAGTCCGTCGCCGCGCTCTGCTGTTTCAAGGTTCAGACGGTTCGTCGCCATGATCATGCGACGTCTTCTCATCACGCCTGCCGACGACGCCGGCGCAAAGTCACCACGCGGCACGCACCCCATCAGCCCCATCGACGCAAGACCGAACAGGGTTTCACGACGACCGATCATTCCGCTGGAACCTCCTTGCCGTCCGGCTCCGACATCGCGGTCCGGCTTGCACGCCATTTATCGAGGGTCGCCC
Source organism: Yoonia sp. R2-816 (assembly GCF_046762905.1). Taxonomy (NCBI): domain Bacteria; kingdom Pseudomonadati; phylum Pseudomonadota; class Alphaproteobacteria; order Rhodobacterales; family Paracoccaceae; genus Yoonia; species Yoonia sp. R2-816. Next base: position 170,520 of record NZ_JBKQXN010000352.1, read on the forward strand.
AGTCAAAATAGATCGCAAGCGCGGCGGGTAGCACGAAGATCGTCAGGAACGTTGAGGACAGAAGGCCAAAGGCCACTGCAGTCACAAGCGGGACCATCGTTTGTGCCTGCGGGGAGGTTTCGAAGATGATGGGCAAGAGGCCCACAAACGTCGTCATGAAACTTAGTAGCACGGGCCGGAAGCGGTGACGCACGGCCTCGATTGCGCCCGTCACGGCGTTGTCCTCGCTCTCCATCTCGAAAAAAGCGACGAAGAGAATAGCGTTGTTGACCACGATCCCAGCGAGCGAGGCGAAGCCCACGAAACTCGGCATGGCAAGGTCGATGCCCACGGCAAGGTGCCCAAAGACGACGCCGATGATCGCGAAGGGGATCGACAGCATCACGACAAGAGGCAGGGTGTAGCTGTGGAACTGGTAGGCAAGGATCAGGTAGACCCCGATCAGGCCGATCAGCAGCGCCACGACGATGGAACTTTGCGTTTCCAGCTGCGCCTCGGTCGCGCCGCCGATGCCCACGGTCACGCCCGGGAACGCGGCTTCGATTTCGGGCGCATAGACTGAGCGGACCTCTTCGGAGATGGCGGCCGAGGTGGTTGCTTCCCGGTCGATCTGGCCGATGATCCGCGCGATGGCCGCGCCGTCCTGGCGGGTGATCTGGGCGTATCCGTCCACCACCGCCATATCCGCGACCTGCGACAGCGTCGTGACCCTGCCCCCCGGCATTGCGATCGGATAGCTTTCGAGATCGGCGAGGGTCTGCACGCTGTCGCCCAGTTCCACCCGCACCGAAAGCTCGCTGAAGCCTTCAGTAAAGCTGTCGGTTTCATTGCCCGAAAAGGCGGCGCGCAGCTGCCCACTCAGGTTCTGGGGCGTCAGGCCAGTGCTAGCCCCGAAGGTGTTCAGCGCGATCTCCACCTGCGCCTGACCGCCGGAGAAATCCTGATAGGCGCCCGTTACGTCCGGCCGGGCGACAAGACGCGTGTAGAGCGCCGCGCTGGCGGCTTCAAGTTGCGCAAGATCGCGGGAGGACAGCTGCACGTCCAGATCGGAACCTCCCGGTGTGGCGGAGGTCTGCACGAAGCTCGACTGTGCCATGTCAGGGACAGGGCCTGTGCCCGCCTCCCACATGGCGGCCACGCGGTCTGCCTCGACGTTGCGCAGGGCCGAGGGCAACAGGTCGACTGTTATCGTCGCCGTGTGCGGGCCATTGTTTCTGACATCTGGATTGGTCGCGAAGCGCACCAGCACCTGCTCGCCCAGCGGGGCACCGCCCTCGGTTCGCGGCGAAAGTTCGGCGTTCACCTGTTCCAGCGCGGCCAACGCGCGGGCGACCACCGCTTCGGTGCGCTCCAACGGCGTGCCGGGGTCCAGCGCCAGCCGGGCTTCGACGGTGTCACCCTCGGTCGTCGGGAAGCCGATCACCTTCACGGTGCCCGCGGTGATCAGGCCGACTGTCGCAATCAGTGCGGCAAAGGTCAGACCCAGCGTCAGATAACGCCAATCAACAAGGACGGTGACTGCGGGAACCACGACACGGTCGGTCATCCAGCGGATTGCGCGAGGGGCCAGCCTCCGTTCCTGTCGTTCCCGGTCGGGTGTGACGTGGCTCAGGTGATTGGGCAGTACGAGGAAGGCTTCCACGATGCTGACGCCAAGCACCATGAGGAGAACGACCGGCACGACTTCGAGGATCGACCCGATTTCGCCCGAGAGGAACATCAGCGGCGTGAAGACACACGCGGTCGTCAGGAAAGACGACAGTACACCGGGGGCAACCTCGCCTGCGCCGCGAATGGCCGCGTCTTTCGGACCGACGCGGCCGCGCCACTTGTCGATGTTGTCAGCTATCACAATGCTATCGTCCATGATCAGGCCGACGGCCATGAGCATCGCGATCAGCGAGATCATGTTGATCGTCACGCCGAGCGCATTGAGGATGAAGAACCCGCCGAGAAAGGAAATCGGCAGGGCCGCTGCGATCCAGAAGGCTTCGCGAAAACTGAAGACCGCCGCCATCACGATCAGAACGAGCACAAGCCCGATGCCCGTGTTTTCGACCACGATCCGGATGCGGTCGAGGATGTTTTCTGTCGCGTCATTGACCACCGTGATTGAGAACGGATCAGGCAGGGCCGCCTCCTCGCGGTCGATCACCTCTCTCACGGACGCGAAGGCGTCTATCGCGTCAGCGGCTTGCGTCTTTGAAATCGAGATCGTGGCGGATCGCGCACCGTCGATGAAGGATTGCAGCTCCGGCGTGGAAGGGGCGAGCCGGACTTCGGCAACATCGCGCACACGGACAAACCCGCCATTTTCAGCCTCGCGGATGACGACATTCTCCAGCGTCTCGATCGACCGGCTTACGCCCTGATAACGCAGCGTCAGTTCCTGATCCGCCGTCCGCGCGGTCCCCAAGGGTTGATTGAAGGAGCGGGCATTGATTGCGTCCGTGACATCGCGGGCCGACAGCCCATAGCGGCGCAGCGCAAGCTGATCGAGGGCGATCATCACCTCGCGTTCGCTGATCCCGCCGACGGTTGCATCCGCGACGAGTGGAAGGGTGGCTAGTTCAGCCGCAAGGCGGTCGGCATAGCGCAGCAGGCTGTCCCGCTGGTCGATCCCCGAAATGGCCAGAAGCGCGATCTGTTCTTCGCGCCCGGCAATCGCGACGGTCGGCTCTTCGGCATCGGATGGAAGATCGGAGAGCGCCTGCACCTCTGACAATGTGTCGTTGAAAAATTGCGAGATGTCGCCGCCTTCAGTCATGGTCAGCGTGGCAGAGGCGCGGCCCTCGACACTCTGGCATTCCAGTTCGTCAAGATCGCTCAGAGCGTTCAGGGCGCGGTCGATTTCCGCGCAGATCTGCTCGTCCACATCGATGGCGGCCGCACCAGGGTAGAGAACCGCGACCGAGACACGCGAGGGCGTGAACTCGGGGAAGCTTTCCCGCTCCATGTCTCGGATGACGGAGAGCCCAAGGATCACCGCCGAAATCATGAGAATGTTCGCGGCGACGGGGTGGCGGACGAAGTAACGGATCATTCGCTTGCGCTTTCCGTGACTGACAGGGATTGGCCCAGAATTGCCGGTTCCGGCGGTGCAACCAATATGCGGTCTCCGTCTTCAAGGGTGGCGTCGATGATCGCGCGGCCGTTCACTTGCCCAAGGCGTTCTGCCGGCCGTCGCCGAAGCGTGTCGGCGGCATCGGCGACATAGACGAATGTCTCTTCTGCTTCCGACTGAAGCGATCCGCGCGGGATCGCGCGCCAGTCCGATTTGGTGGTGCCCCGGAACGCGACCGACACAAATGCCCCGATCGTCAGGGGCGGTCGTCGCAGGTCCAGATCGGGCAGGCCACCATTTGGGACACGGACGACGATGCCGATGGTGCCGGTGCTCTCATCTATCGTACCATCGACGCGTTCGATCTGCCCTGCGTATTCGTGGCGTCCACCTTGGCTCAGAATGACCACTGCCTCTACCCCCGAAGTGTTCAGAGCCTGGCGGGCGGCATCCTGATCCGACAAGTCAAGTAGGACCGAGCCGTCGTCCGCCGACGGCAGCAACAAGGAAAGCGCCGCGCCGACCTCGGAGGGTTGCACCTCAGCGGTGATCTCGACGGCATCTACAGCCGCAAGCGTCAGAAGCCTGTCGCCGGGGCGGATATACTCCCCTTCTGAAACATCTTCCTCCAGCACGCGACCCGTGAACGGAGCCACGATTTCGGTGTTTGATAGGTCGCGCTCTGCCTCTTCAAGCTCGACCTCGCGGGTCCGGCGGGTTGCCTCGGCACTGACGCGCTGCACGGGGATCAGATCGATCTGGTTCTGGATATCCAGAACACGGCGCTGTTGGGTGATCAGGTCGCGCTCGGCCTGCTCCAGACGGGATTCCGCGATCGCACCCCTATCCAGAAGCTGCCGCTGCCGGTCGCTCTCGGCCTGAAAGACGGCTTCGATGCGACGCTCAAGCGCGATCTGTTCGGACAGGCTTTCAGCCTGCGCGTCAAGTTCCGCCAACTGCGCCTCGGCGGTTTGCAGGTTGGCGGCAGCCCGGTCACGGGCGATCTCGTAGGACCGCGGATCTACACGCAATAAGGTCAATCCCGCCTCGACGATCGAACCTGTGGCCAACGCGTCAGCCGCGCTCAAGACCCGACCGTCCACCTGGCTGACAGCCTCCCACGTGCGGACAGCTTCGACGCGCCCAAAACCCGTTATCACGATATCGATCGGCGCGGGCGCTGCGTTCAGTGCCGCGACAGGTCTCGCAATCGTCTGTGTTGCATTGGCTTCGACGGCGTCATCGCTGCGTTGCTGGATCATGAAGAGGAACACACCGGCGGCAACCGCAGGGATGAACAGAAGGGCACGCCAGTTCATGAGGAAGAATCCGTTTTCGTTTCGGGATAGAGTGCATCCACCAGTTCCGGAATACGCTCGGGCGTGATGCGCCAGCCGATCCCGGTTTCGATCACCGGGCCAGCCGAGAGAAACAGCACGGTCTGCATCATGATCGCAAGAGCACGCAATCGGGCCTCTTCCTCGTTTAGCGCCTCCGCGATCGAGAAGAGCTTGGCAAAAAATGCCACGTGATCTCTGAGAACCTCGTCGTAAAAGATGCCCGCACCGCGCCCGCCGATGACGATTTCGCGTTGCAGGAACCGTAGTTCATGCGCGAGCTCGGGGCGCAATGCATCGCGGAGCGCTACATCGATCACTACGCGGATCATTGTCCGCGCCTGCTCAGGCGACAGACTGGACAGGTTTGTCGTCTCCGAGGTCACGATGCCGCCCGGTCCTTCGGCCTTCAGACGCTGCGCCGCAGCTCTGACGCAGGCGTCGAAAAGCCCATCCTTTGATCCGAAATGGTATTTGACCGACGAGATGTTTTGCTTCGCGTCACCCACGACGGCGCGCAGTGAAGTCGCTTCGAAACCATGCTGCCCGAATTGCCGCATCGCGGCTTCGATCAGTCGGGACCTCGTCTCGTCTTTGCGAGTGTCGCTATTGGGTAAGGTTTTGTTCACTGAAGGCATAGGACCACATTTCAAACAATCGTTTGACACACCTAGTCTGGAGATCTAATTCAATCAAGCGTTTGAATGGAGATCCGAATGAAAATTGTTGGGACTGCATTGTTGTTTGCGCTGCTCGCGCCCTTTCATGCGGCGGCGCAGACGTTGACGGCTGACGCGCTATTGGACCGGATCACCGGCCAAACATTTGAAATCAGACGGATGGCAATGCGGATGGAAATGACGTTCCAGCCAGATGGATCGATCGCGGGACGCGGACCTTTGGGAACGATGACTGGCAGCTGGGCTGTCGAGAGGGATCAGCTTTGCATGGAGCTGCCCCGTATCGGGCGCCGCTGTAGCGCAGTAACCGCCGAGCAAGACGGATCACTGGTTTTTGGGGATGGTCAGCGCATGATGCCAGTATATGGGTAGATAGCGGCCTGCAGAATGCTCTGATGCAGCGAATCCCCAGCCGTTCTTGTCCGCGGGATTCCCGTGTCCGCAAGGGAATCGATCAGCGGACGGTCTTTTGGGCCGAACTCATCGGCGGGTTTCGCGTCGGTTGGGACCGTGCTCAACGGCAAGTGATGGATGGTTAGCGCCTATTCCAACCGGATTTGCAATATCAACTATGCCCGTGACGAGCAGGAATCGCATGATTGCGTTGGAGAGTTTCGCAAGTTCTCGGTTGCAATTCGGGTTCTACGAGAAACGGATCACGGTGGACAACGCACCAGTCCAAGTCAGGAAGCAACATGCGACGCGGCCTTGGCTGGCGCTTGGTGCGTCGACGTGAGTTACCTACGCCTGTCAAATGCAACGATGAGCAGCGCAAGCAATGACGGCACGATCTGAAACAGGCCCGGCCGAAGCGAAACGGTGATCGCGGCGGCGATCCCGGCCACCAGAACGAAGCCGAGAAAGCAGATGGCCACACGGCGCTGCCAGACGCTGTCCCGGATGAAAAGGGCCCAGATCAGACCGACGGCAAGGAAGGCATTATAGACGCCCTGGTTCGCGGCAAGTTGCGTCGTCTGGGGAAACAGTTCAGCTGGAAATGTGTCAAAAACCACGGGCCCGCGGCTTGTCCAGGCGAAGATTTCGAACCACGCGATGTAAAGGTGCAGGACAGCGATCAGCGCGACCAGAGCAAGAAACAGTGTTCTCATCTGCGGTACCTATTCATCAAAATACGCTTTGTGCGTGGTGTAGATGGCCTCGATCGTCGGTGTTAGCCGGTCAAGATGCAGCCGCAAAACCCGATCTGCTGCCTGCGCATCGCCGCCAAACAGCGCCTGCAAGAGCGCCTGGTGATCGTCAAAAAGAACCCCCATCGCCTCCTTGCTGGTCAGGGCCAACATACACAGACGATCCACCTGCGCCTTGTTCTCGGCAATGATATCGAAGGCAAAGGACTGTCGGGCGGCCGCGCATAGAAGCTTGTGAAACTGATAGTCCAACTCGTGGAACGTGCCGACGTCCTCGACAGCGATCGCATCGGCCTGGTTGCGCATATTTGCCTTCAAGGCGGCGTCGACGGATTTGTCCCGTGTACCGGCAGCCAAGCGGACAACTTCCAACTCGACAGCTGTCCGCACGAACCGGGCATTGGCAATCAGTTGCCGCGAGAACTGCCTGACAATGGTTGCGCGCTGTGGCCGCACCAAAAGCAGGTTGAGATTGGCCAGACGCGTAAAGGCCTCACGCACGGGCTGGCGTGAAAACCCGAAGGATTTTGCGACGTCCGTTTCAGAGATCTTGGTGCCGGGCAGAAGCTCCAGCCGGGTGATCTGCCCGAACAATGTGTCAAAGACAACGTCGCTGCTTGTTGTTCGCTCTAGGGTTTCCACTGCGACCATGCCTTGCTTCCGCAACCTCCGTTTGGGAGCAGTTTGGCAGAGTTTTTGGCAAAACAACAGTGTAAATTTGCATACTAGACGACATGCTACTCCCCATTCTCAGCATAGCAGAAATTATATTTTGTTTGATCGATGAACTTAGTTGTTGACTAGTATCCAAGTTTTCGTGTTGGTTACTACAGCAACTGAGGACGGAATAACCGGGCGTGCCAAAGGGGTATCTGAAGATCCGCAAATCGGCTGACACCGATCTGGCACCACGGCCGACCAAGGTTTCGAACGAATTACCCGACCCTGTGGGACCGGCCCAAAAGACAAAACTTGAACCTGATCTGGGAGGATAGAATGTTCAACTTCACTCTGAAGACGATGGCGGTTTCGGCCATTTTACTTGGCGGCGTTACCACTGCGCAGGCCGAAGTCACGCTGCGCGGGGCCAGCATGTTTGATGAGGATCACTCCTTCACCAAGACCTTGCGGGAATTCGAGCGTATGGTCGCTGAAAACTACAACGGCGAGGTGGCATTCGATCTGCGCCTGAATGGCGAACTCGGTGTGGAAAGCGACTATGTCACCTATCTGAACCAGGGGGTGGCCGTCGATTACACGATCCTCGCGCCGTCCAACATGGCGGTGTTCTCTGAATCCATTCCGCTGATGGACATGCCGTTCCTCTTCCGTGATCTCGACCACTGGAACGCGGTTCTGTCATCCGACGCCTTTGCGCCGCTCGAAGCTGATCTGCGCGAAAGTGCGGGCATCGTCATCGTGGGCTACCATGGCGGCGGCGTGCGCAACCTCGCATCGGCAGAGCCGATCACCAACATGGAAGAACTTGCCGATCACCGCATGCGCGTGATGGGGGCCCCAATTCAGGCCAAGACCTTTGATGCAGTGGGCGCGGCCCCGTCGGCTATCGCGTATAACGAGGTTTACAACGCCATTCAGACCGGCGTGATCGCAGGTTTTGAGAATGAAGCCGCATCAATCCAGAACCTCAAGTTCTACGAGGTGGCCCCGCATATCTCGCTCACCCAGCACACGATCACGGTGCGTCCGATCGTGATGTCGGCCAAGACCTTTGATGGTCTGGATGCCGATCTTCAGGCCGCTATCATGAATGCCGGCGCAGCAGCCGGTGCGTTTGGTCGGGCCCTTGAAAGCGGCGCTGACGGAAAAATCCTGCAAGAGATGGCCGACGCCGGTCAGATCGAAATCCACGCCTTCGACGGCCGCGACAAGATGCTTGAACTGGTGCAACCAGTTCAGGACGCTTACGCGGCAGAGCTTGGGGCGACCGAGCTTCTTGAGAACGTGCGCGGCATGTAAACTCCCGGCGTTGACGGGCGGTGCGGTTCCTACGACCGCCCGTCAACTCTATTCGGATACCGATAGCGGTATCCCCAGAAGGATGCGGGGCAGAGCATGTTTGGACGGCTTTTGGAACGGTTCTGCGGTGCCTTGCGGCTCCTTCTTGGCGTGATGATGGGGGCATTGGCGATCCCGGTCGCGATGCAGGTGATCTCCCGCTACACGGGACTGATCCCGACATTTCTCTGGACCGAGGAACTCGCCACGTTTCTCTTTGTGTGGATCGTCATGATCGGGTCCATCGTCGCGGTTTGGGACGGGACACATTTCGACGTCCGCATCACGCCGGACGCAAACTCTCCACTGGCGCGGTTCCTGCAGGACGGTGTCGTGCATCTCGCCATCATGATCTTTGGCGTGTTTTTCCTGTTCTACGGCTTTGAATATGCCGAGTTTGGAAGCAACCAACGCTCGGTGATGATGCGGGCCAATCTGGTGATCACGCATGTATCTGTGCCCATCGCAGGCGGATTCTGGCTTCTCTTGGCAAGCTACCGGCTGTTCGAGGCGTTCGCGCAGTTCCGCTCAGGCGAGTCGTCCCACTCATGATCCTTACCACCGCCACTGCCGCAACGATGCTGATCGTTGGATTTCTGATCCTGATCTTTATGCGCATTCCCGTCGCTTTCGCCCTCGGGCTCGCAACCATTCCGGTCGTCGTGCTGGAACTGAGGCTAACGCCATTCATCGTGCTTGACCGGATGTTCCAATCCTATAATTCGTTCATCCTGCTCGCGGTGCCGTTCTTTCTTCTTGCGGCCAACCTGATGAATTCCGGCAAAGTGACCGACCGCCTGATTGAACTGGCGCGCGTGCTGACCGGCTGGATGCCGGGCGGGCTGGGCCATGTGAACGTGGCGGTCTCGATGCTGTTTGCAGGCATTTCCGGTTCGTCCACCGCCGATGCGGCTGGCATCGGGAAAATCCTGATCCCCGCAATGCAGAAAGAGGGCTACGACACCCGATTTGCCGTCGCGATCACGGCCTGTTCATCGGTGATGGGGGTGATCATCCCTCCATCGATCCTGATGATCGTCTGGGGCGGCGTCATGCAGGTGTCGGTCGGCGCGCTCTTTCTGGGCGGCGCAATCCCCGGGCTGATGATCGGTCTGGCGCTGATGGCCACGGTCTATGGCTTTGCAAAGGCCCGCAACTATCCCGTCACCGCGTCGCCGAACTGGAGCGAGTTCTGGGCGGCCTGGAAAGGTGCGGCACTGGCACTGTTGACCCCTGTTTTCGTAATCGGCGGCATCGTCGGCGGTCTGGTGACACCAACCGAGAGCGCCATCATAGCAGCGGGCTACGCTCTGGTTCTTGGCATGTTCGTCTATCGAACCGTGACGCCCAAGGATCTTGGCCACATCCTCTATGACACAGCGCGCTTTGCGGCAATTTCGCTCTTTGCGATTGGGACGGCTTCGGCCTTTGGCTGGCTGCTGTCGTTCTACAACGCGCCGCGCCTCATCGTCAGCGTTCTGACGGCGTGGGAACTTGGGCCGTTCGGGACGGCGCTGCTGATTGCCGCCCTGTTCCTTATATTTGGCCTCTTCATTGATGCGATACCGACAATCATCATTCTCGGCACGGTTCTGATGCCGGTTGCACAGGCCGGTGGGGTCGACCCGATCGCCTTTGCGATCATCGGTATCGTTTCACTCGCCTTCGGGCTGGTGACACCGCCCTACGGGCTTTGCCTTTTGATTTCAGCCGCGATTGGCGGGCTCAATGTGGTGCAGGTCCTGCGCGAGGTCGTTCTGATACTGGCGCCAATGCTGGTGATCCTGATTTTGCTCGCGGCGTTCCCTGAAATCATCCTCTGGCTGCCCAAGGCGCTCATGCCGGGGGCGTTTCGCTAGGGCCCTAAATGCCCGAGAGATAACAACCGCGAGGCGCAGGCTTCGCAAAAGGAAGGACAATTATGAAACTCGCAGGGAAAACCGCTATCGTGACCGGAGGGGGCCGTGACATCGGTGCCGCCGTTGCGATCAAGCTCGCGTCAGAAGGCGCAAGCGTCGCCATCAACTACTACTCGAGTTCCGAAGGGGCCGAGGCCACCGTGGCCCAGATCAAGGTGGCTGGGGGTCGCGCCATCGCCATGCAGGGTGATTTGAACCTGAAAGCAGACGTCGATGCGCTGGTGTCCAAGACGGTTGAGACCTTTGGCGGCGTGGACATTCTGGTCAACAACGCCGGTGGCTTGATCGCGCGCAAGACGATTGCCGAGATGTCCCTCGACCACTGGGAAGCGGTGATGCGCCTGAACCTGACCAGCACCTTTCTGATGACGCAAGCCTGTCTTACCACGATGTCATCCGGTGCCATCGTCAATCTTGCCAGCCAGGCGGGCCGCGATGGCGGCGGGCCGGGCGCCGTCGCCTATGCAACATCCAAGGGCGCGGTAATGACCATGACCCGCGGATTGGCCAAGGAACTTGGCCCCGACATCCGGGTCAATGCGCTGTGTCCCGGCATGATCGACACCGATTTCCACAATGTCCACACCCCGGACGCCGGTCGGCGCGGCTTTGAGGCAAACGCCCCCCTGAAGCGTCAGGGACATGTGGACGATGCGGCCAATCTGGTGCTGTTTCTGGCCTGCGATGACAGCGCCTTTATCACCGGGACCAACATCGATCTGAATGGCGGCATTCTCTTTTCGTGAGAGGAGGGGACGGAACATCGTCTCGATTTCCAATTGTGACGACGGGCGAAGTCGTCACGCGTCAGGTGTTGTCGGATCATCCTGACCTTATGGTTGTGGCGTTCCGCTTTGCCGCGTCCGGTGCCATTGGGGCACTGCATTCTCATCCCCATGTCGAGGCGACCTATGTCGAAAGCGGGCACTTCCGGTTCATCCTCGGCGACAGGGAAGAAGCATTTGAAGCTGGCGACAGCTTTGTCATCCCCTCCGGCCAGACGCATGACTGCGTGTGTCTGGTGCCGGGTACGTTGATTGATAGCTTCACTCCGCGTCGCGACGACTTTCTGTAACGGCCATGCGGTTTCTGGCGATAGGCAATGCATGGTGGAACTCGCACCCCCCGAGCGGGACGGCGATTTCAGCCTCGGGTTCGCTGGCGATACCTTCAATAAGGCCTGGTATCTGGCCCAGACAGCGCCGGACATGTTGGTCGCCTAAAGTCCGCAAAGAGGGCTGCGAACGCAGCATCCTCAATGTCGATCGAAGATCCGGTATGGGCCGGTCCTCACCCTCGAAAGCCAAAGCCGATCAGTCTGATACTGCGCTGCCTCTGATGTCTGCTTCGAGCCCAGAGTGTTGAATGCTGCGCGGCTCAGGAATGGCTGCTTTTGAATTTTGGTCGAAATTTTTTACCTGAGAAAGTAACCGCGCAGCTGAGTGCAAGTCATTGAATGCGAGGGGCAGGTCCATCCTTCGACGCAATAGTAATGTCTGCTCTTGCAATCAGTTTTGTCTCAGCGCGTATCTCAAGACGTCAGTCAGCAGACCTTTCGTCCAAAGGAAATGTCGGATGCGGCACGTTCCTGTAGCCCAGTGACGAGTAATTGAGCGTACATAACGCACCGCTATCGCAGACGATGATGCGCCCCGCGATAGGTGCGAAAGCCGCCCGAAAGTGCTGCATCGATTTCAATGCGACAACAGATTTCTTCGCCGGATCAATCCCGAAAGCTTCAAACTGCCTGAGGTCCAACATCTGGTGCGCAATGCTGACGATCAGGATGTCGATGCCGCCAACTTCGAGCACTGCCGTCGCGCCAAAGCTGCGCTCTAATCCACCCAATATAGGTCCAGTCCCGACGACACGGCCATCCCCGGCCCATTTGACAATGCCCGTCACGTTAAGTGGCCCGCCGCCCAGTTCCGGCGCCGTTGTGCCGCCAATGTTCAGTGTGATCGGACTTCCTTTGGTTTTGGTGCCAAGGAACGTGGCAGCGACCGGGTCGACTAATGGCCCGAAACACGCGTTCTTGATGTCGCTCTCAATTAAGGCAGCAAGCAGCGCCGTTGCATCCCCGTATGCCCCCGAGCCGGGATTGTCGGCATAGTCAGCAATGACCAGCGGACCTGCGTCGCCGTTCCATTGCCTGGCGGCAACCGCAGCCTGGGTACTGGTCAGGTAGGTATTCAGGGTCTCGTGACGACGGTTCCAGATGTCGTCCGCCAGTGTCTCGGCAATCAGACGATGGGCTGCGGTGTCTTCGTCGCATGTGACCAGAACCGTTGGGCCGACTTCGGCGATATCCGCACAAGGGAATGCGCCGTTGATGCTGATGGCATAAACCCCTTTGCGCGTTTCAAAGGCACGCGCAAGCGCATGGCGTTCGATCATTGGGCCCATATCTGTGCGACCTCCGTTGGCTTCTTCCAGCATGGGCCGGCGCGCGCGCTGCGTTCTGGGCTGAATATCACCTGACATTGTGCGCTGCAAAAGCTCCGCCACCCGGCGCCCGGTCGCGCGGATATCAACATGCGGGTAGGTGGTGAAAGAGACTAGGATTTGAGCCAGATCACACATCGCTTTGGTCACGTTGGCATGTGGGTCAAGCGTGACGGCGATTGGCAGGTCCGGGCCCACAATGGCACGCAGACGGCGCAGGATTTCTCCTTCGCCGTCGTCACAAAAGTCGGTGACCATTGCGCCATGAAGGATCAGAAATATGCCGTCCCAATCACGATGTGCCGCATTGATCAGCGGCTTTGTCAGCGTCTCGAAGGCTTCGCGTGTGACAACGCCACCCGGTCCAGCGGCAGCGCTGATGACATGGGTTATGTCCCAGTCATAGTCGCGACCCGTGTCCAGTAGTCCGGCAAGCTCGGTATTTTGTTCACCTCGCGCCGCGACAGCCTGATCACCGTCCAACAGGAAACGGTCATAGAAGCATTGCAGGGTTGTCGGATGAATATTGAACGTGTTTGTCTCGTGAGATATTTCGGCGCTTAATACTTTGAAGCCCACTGATCGTATCCTTCATGGCAGCAACGTGTTCTGTGGTTGGACTGGCATAAGCACAATCAGGGCTTGGCCGCAGTTTTGTCGGACCCTGCTGCACCAACGTGACCCGTGAATTTGCCATAAAGCCGAGCGATCTTGTTCATGCGGGCTTCGACCTCGGGACCCAGTTCCATGAACACGCCGTTGACTAAAAGATTGGCAAGACTGGCCATCTGAGCAGTGGATTCCCAAAATAGGTTGAAGGACGTGGGCACGACAAATCTTTCATCCGCAACGTTATGACCCCAATCGCAATATGGGTCCGTAATCAGCGTCACGGGAATGCCAGCGGCGTGCGCTTCTTGTGCCAATAACCGGGCCTGACGGGAATAACGGCGCGCTTCGAACATGACCAAGGCCGTGTCGGTATCATCCATCGCCAGCACATCGGCAAAATTGCCGCTTGCCAGATCGACCAAATGCACCCCATCGCGTAGATATTGAAGTTGATTAACGAAAATCTGCGCGATGCCTCGCTCTGTCTGGAAACCGACGACAAAGACCGACTTAGCCCGCGCCAGACGCTTGACCACCCTGTCCCATTCCGGCGTATGCGTGGTTTCGTAGACGGCGACGAGTGCGGCCATCTCCAGTTCCAGACCGCGAGTCAGTTGATCCTCGCCTGCCTTGGTGCGTTCCTGCAGATCCCGCAACCGGTCGCCGATCAACCAGGGCTGGTCACCCATGTCGTTGCGCAAATTGTTCTTGAGGTCCTTGAAACCTTCATAGCCAATAGAACGGCAAAACCGACCAACGGTCGGCTCGCTTACCTCGACCTTGGCGGCCAGACTTGCAGCAGTCTCGAAAGGAAGGTTACCAAGTTCGGCCAGCATATAGGTTGCTATCGCGCGGTCCGCCTTTGATGCAGATGCTGCGGCTTGACTAAGGCGGTCGCGCAGAGATTTTGTCATTCTGCCTCCACTATCATCGGGAAAATTTGGTAGCGTAACTTGCGGAAAGTCAATTGTTTCTGGTTTCCTTACGATATCTCAATGGACCGGGCATTAGCGCAGCCGATGCGGTGAAAGGCCTTCTACGAGCGATGTTTTGTCAGCCACCGATCGGTTGAAACAAAGGTCAGCTGTTATGACACCCAAAGCTGGCGCCATCATGATGCCATATCCGCCTTGACCCGCTAGCCAGAAGAAGCCCGACACGTCCGGGTCAAACCCGACAACCGGGGCGTCATCCGCCACAAAGCTGCGCAAGCCGGCCCAGCTGTGTTCGATCTTGGTGACTTCGATGGTTGTTTCCTGCTGGATCCTGTCCGCGAGGACCGCAATGTCCATGTCATCGGCCCAGGCGTCGTGCGGGTCGGTTGCTGTCGCATCGCCTGGTGACGCCATCAGCTTGCCCGCGTCAGGTTTGATGTATGCGCCAAAGCCCGCAAAATCGACCAACGGCATCGCACCGCAGTCAAGCCCGTCTGGCCCGTTTATGATGATGGCAGTGCGCCGCTTGGGCACCAGACCGATGCTGCGCGCGCCAGCCATCGTGCCGATTTCGTCGGCCCAGGCGCCGCCTGCATTAATGATCGTTGCGGCAACGAATTGATCATCCTTGGTCTGGATGCGCCAAGCCCCTGATTGATACGAGAGGTTGCTTACCGGCTGTGATGTCAGCGTTTTAGCACCGTGTGCCTTCGCGCCTTTCAGATATCCAAGATGAAGATTGGCGACATCGATGTCGGTGGCGTTGGCCTCATACACGGCGCGGCTGATGCGCTCTGGTCGCAGAAACGGTACCATTGCAACGGCGTCCGTTGGATCGATCGAACAGACCTCCTCGTCGGGCTCGGACATGGACAGCAGCGCGTCCAACTTACCCTGATGCTCTGGCATTGCGACCGTCAGCGCACCACGGGGCGATAACAAAGGTCTGTCGCAAAAGGCGACAGGTGGTGACCTGAAAAATGCCTCGCTGGCCTTATTGACTTGCCGCACGACGGGTCCGCCGTAGTTGCGCGTAAACAGCGCCGCGGACCTGCCCGTGCTGTGGTAACCCATGGTTTGCTCTGCTTCGAGCAGCAGGACGGTCCCTGCATCGGCAAGCCCATAAGCCGCTGACGCGCCCGATATTCCGCCGCCGATTACAAGAAAATCATAGATCAAAAATTCGACCTCTTGGACGGCGCGGGATGCGACAAAGACTGGTTTTGCTACAAGGCGCTCATTATTGATACATTGCAAGAAAAACGTAATATATTGACTCCTTGCAAGTTTTATTACCTACTTTTTTCAGTTGCTGGGGATTCCTGATGTCAAAGCCATTGCGCGAACGTCCGACCGGGGCCGCGCTGTCTGTTCGAGCAACGGATACTGCGCGCGAAATCTCAGACTGTTTTGTTTACGACCAACAAGGAGACGACGAATGAGGAAGATACTATTATCCAGTGCCGCATTGACAGCCATTGGAGGGATGGCGCTGGCAAATTGTCCTGCCGTGACCGTGTCGGATCCGATGGGCGTCGCCGCTGGCGCGTTCCCGCAACAGTATGAGCTGAGCGAATTCCAGAGCCTCGCAAATTGCGATCTGGGAATGTCCGAAAACCCGGATATCGCGGCATTGAACGCGCGCATTCGGGGCAACCCGGATTTGCCTGCTTTGGCGGATCGCCTACCTGCCGAGCCGCTTGTCGTCGCGCCATATGATGAAATTGGAAAATACGGCGGTGTCTTCAATGCGCTGTCCAACGCGACAGAGGCTGGGACGTCAGACTTCATGTCAGTGCGCCATGTCAATTTGGTACGCTATGCCGATGATCTGACGACAATCGTGCCAAATGTCGCCAAGAGCTGGTCCTGGAATGATGACTTCACTCAGCTGACCTTTGTTTTGCGCGAAGGCCACAGATGGTCCGATGGTCAGCCGTTCGGCGCTGAAGACGTCGAATTCTGGTACGAAAATCTGGCCCTTGATCCGAATGTGATCGAAAGCCCGAAAGACTATGTCCTTGCGGGCGGTGAGCCGATGACAGTCGATGTGATTGACGCGCAAACCGTGCGTTTCAACATGCCATCGCCAAAGCCGGGGTTCCTGTCTCACTTTGCCAGCCACTACGCGCAGGGTTTTCAGCCGAAGCATTTCCTGGGGCAATATCACCCCGCGATCAATCCCGATGCCGATGAGCTTGCGCAATCGCTTGGCTTTGAAGGTGGCTACGATCTGGTCAGGGCCTACTACGGCAGTTCGGACTGGATGGACACACCAACACCGATGTTGGCCCATCCTGACAAGGTCGCAAACCTGCCACTGAATGCGGCACCCACTTTGGAAAGCCACATCGTTATTGCTGAAAGCACGGAGGGGCGCCAATATGTTACCAACCCGTACTATTACATGGTCGACACGGCCGGTAATCAGCTGCCCTATATCAACGAGATGGACGAGATTTTTGTTGGCGAAAGCGAAGTGCGTCTGCTGATGCTGATGAACGGCGAAGTCGACTACAAGGCGCAGGCCTTGCAGGTGGATTACGTCCCGCTGTTGCTGGAAAATCAGGAAACTGCCGGTTTTGTAGTCGATCTGAAGCCTGAAATCACCATGCCCACCATCGCGTTCAACGTAACCTCTGAGGATCTGGAGAAGCGCAAGGTTTTTGGTGACCTAAGGTTCCGTCAAGCCATGTCAGTCGCGATCAACCGCGACGAAATCAACGAAGTTGCCTTGTTTGGTCTTGGTGCGCCGCAGCAGTATATCGGTTTCTCACCAACACCTGATTTTATCACGCCAGAATGGGAACAGCACTACGCGCAATTCGATGCTGAGCTGGCACGGTCATTGCTGGACGAAATCGGCGTCGTTGACCTTGACGGCGACGGGATGCGCGAATTGCCGAATGGGGATCCATTGACACTGAACTTGCAGGTGGCCACGCAAGGGATATCGATCAATATCGTAGAACTTGTTGGGCAAAACTGGCGTGATGTCGGCATCAACAACACCGTCAAAGAGGTGACGACAGACGAATATCGTTCGTCACAATCGTCGAACCAGTTGGACGTGTCCCTGTTCGAGAAAAGCGTGCCGTTATCCGTTGTACTTGGCAACGCCGAAATCTTCATTCCTCCGTTCGACAATTATTTCAACATGCGCACTGCGATGCTTTGGGGTGAATATGTGGAATCTGATGGTACCGCGGGTGTGGAACCGCCAGACTACGTCAAACAGATGATGGAAGATGTCAGGGCGTTTCAGGCTACACCGGTTGGCACGCCTGAATCCGACGCGCTTGCGCTGCGGTTAGTTGAAAACATGACGGGCAATCTGCTTTTCATTGGTACGGTCAAAGGGCAGCAACCGATCTATCGCAACGCCGCACTGAAAAATTTCACACAGTTCAGAACCGCGTCATATGCTTTTTATCGGACATATCCTTATCGACCTTCACAGTGGTTTCTTGACGAATAAGCCATTGCCGGACGTCAAATAACCGTTTCGGGCTGCTGATGTGGCCCGAAGCCCAAAACAACAGCGCCTAAAGGGGCGTATAATACGCAAGGGCGTGTCAGACAGATGGTCCAGTTTCTACGCTTCGCGACAATCCGTTTTGGCCTTGCTGTTTTCACGCTCTGTCTGGTGTCCTTCATCGTTTTTTCGCTGATGGAACTGGTGCCGGGGGACTGTGCTGAGCGCTACCTTGCATTCAAGAACTCGCAAGGCGCCCAGATTTCCATCGCTGATATTGAGGCGGAGCGTGTCCGGCTGGGTCTGGACCGACCTTATCTGGAACGCTGGACAAGCTGGATTCTGAATGCATTTCGGGGCGAGTTTGGCGAAAGCTGCATTCTGCGTCTGGATATCAACCAATTGCTAGGTCAAAAGGTTTGGCTCAGCGTCGGTATCTGCCTCGGTTCGTTGCTGCTGGCCTATGCCATCGCCATTCCGGTCGGCATCATCGCCGCCACATCGCGTAACCCGTTCCTGAACAACAGTCTGCGTCTGGTCAGCTATCTGGGGCTTGCGCTGCCGAACTTTCTGCTCGCGCTGATCATCATGCTGTTTTCGACCGTCATGTTCGGGAACAGTCTGACCGGGCTCTTCTCACCCGAATTTCGAGACGCGCCATGGGACTGGGCGCGGGTCAAGGATTTCCTTGGCCACGTCTGGTTGCCAGTGTTCATTCTGGGCTGGTCCGCCACCGCGTTTGCGATCCAGACCGTCCGAGCGCTGATGTCGGATGAAATCAGCAAGCTATACGTAACTGCGGCGTCCGCGCGTGGCGTGTCGGGGCGCAGGTTGCTGCTGCGCTATCCTGCACGACACGCGCTGAGCCCGATCATCAATTCGCTTGGTTTCGATCTGAACCGTATTTTCAACGAGTTGCCAATCGTGGCCCTGATTCTGACGCTGACCGAGGCGGGATCATTGCTGATCGAAGCATTGGCGCGGTCAAACGATCAGCAGCTTGCGGGCGCAATCATCTTTTTCCTGACGGGAAGTATCGTCGCTATCAACTTCATCACGGATATTGTGCTGGCGCTGGTCGATCCCCGCATACGTCATAGCATTTTGGGATAAATGACATGAGTGACACCAATATTTATGACGCATCCGTCGACCAAAGCGCCAAGGATGCCTATTTCACCGCCTCGCAAAGCCAGCTGATCTGGACCCGTTTCAAGAAACAAAAAGCAGCGATGGTCGGGGCCTGGGTTCTGGTGATCCTGATCCTGTCGGGCATGTTCGCGCCATTCCTGACGCCCTATGATCCGACCATTGCCGGTCGCGACAAGGATTATCTGAACGGCGCGCCGACCATTCCTCAGTTCTGTGATGAGAATGGCTGCTCTCTCCGTCCGTTCATTTACACACACGAACGCGAACGCTCGATCGACACGAATTTCCGCTGGGTGACCACCGAAAACAAGGACAAGCGGCGCTATGTCGAATTCTTTGTTCAGGGTAGCGAATACCAGCTTATGTTCATGACCTTTTCGACCCATCTTTTTGGCGTGGATGAAGGGTTCATCCACCTTTTCGGCACAGATTCCACCGGCAAAGACATCTTTTCGCGCACCTTTCATGCGATCAACACCTCCATGGCCGTGGGCACGATAGGCGTGTTCCTGGCCTTCGTGCTGGCCCTGATCATCGGAGGGATATCGGGCTATTATGGTGGCTGGATCGACAGTTTCATCCAGATGGTGACTGACGCGGTCCGCACCATTCCGGCCATTCCGCTTTTCATGGCATTGGCCGCCTTCATCCCGGATACTTGGAGCGCCGAAGAGAGGTTCTTCTTCATCTCCGTCATATTGGGTTTCATCAGTTGGCCAACGCTTGCAAGGCGGGTGCGCACGCATCTGCTAACCGAGCGTAATCAGGAATATGTGCTTGCTGCCCAGCTTTGCGGCGCTTCATCGGGACATGTGATCCGAAAGCACCTGCTGCCCAGTTTCACCAGCTACATCATCGTCGATCTGGTCATTTCCTTTCCCTACATGGTGCTGTCAGAAACCGCGCTCAGCTTCATCGGTCTGGGCCTCAAGGACCCGGTCAATTCGCTTGGGGTGATGCTGCAAAACGTGACCAGCGCCGATGTTCTGCTGAATTACCAATGGTATTTCATTCCGGTGATCTTCTTCATCGTTCTCGTCATGGCCTTCGTGTTTGTGGGCGACGGCTTGCGCGATGCGGCTGACCCCTATGGGGACACCAAGAAATGAGCCGACTGATTGACGTCGAAAACCTGACCCTCCAATTCGATACCGACGAGGGACGGATCACGGCTGTGGACAACGTCTCGTTCAGCCTTGAGGCGGGAGAGGTGATGGGGCTGGTCGGCGAAAGCGGGTCAGGTAAGTCAGTTACCGCCAAATCCTTGATGAAGCTGAACCCGCGCAATGCGATCTATGGCCCCGATACGAATATCACACTGTATCTGGACGATGGCCCGGTTGATGTGATGTCGCTGCAAACCGACCACGACATGAAGATCGTGCGCGGTGGGTCCATATCGCTGATCTTTCAGGAACCGATGGCCAGCTTCGCTCCCGCCATTTCCATCGGCGACCAGATGGTCGAGCAATTGTTGATCCACACCAGCTTTTCACCGACGCAGGCCAAGGAACTGTCCATCGAAATGCTGGATCGGGTCGGGATATCGGACGCGAAAACCAGGTTCGGCCAATATGCGTTCGAGCTGTCGGGCGGGATGCGCCAGCGTGCGATGATTGCCATGGCCCTGTCGACCAAACCCAGGCTGCTGATTGCGGACGAACCGACAACAGCGCTGGATGTGACCATTCAGGCGCAAGTCATTGACCTGATGAAAGATATCGTGTCCGAGTTCGGAATGGGGATCATATTCATCACCCACGATCTGGGGGTCATTGCACAAACCGCCGACACGGTCGCGGTCATGTATTTGGGTCGGTTGGTGGAACATGGCAGCGTGCGGGATGTCATTCGCAGGCCTGCACATCCATACACACGCGGATTGCTGGCCGCGTTGCCGACCTTGGATGATATCGACGCCCCACTGACGCCGATCCCCGGCGATATCCCGTCGCCGCTAGAACGACCGTCAGGATGCGTCTACAACACCCGCTGCCAAGAGGTTCTGGGCCCACGATGCGCACGCGAGGTACCGGCATTTTCAAACGTCAGTGCAGATCACACAGCCGCCTGCCATCTTCATGACTCAGAAAGCGGTTCCCTGTGACAATGAAACCTTTGATCACGGCACAGGGTCTGTCAGTCCATTATGCATTGCGCGGCGGTCTGATCGGTCCTGCGCCCTTCGTGCGTGCGGTTGAAAACGTAACAATCGAAGTCGCACCGGGCAGTTTCTTTGGTTTGGTCGGTGAATCCGGGTCGGGCAAGACCACTCTTGGCCGCGCGATGCTGCGAGCCGCGCCTATTAGCAAGGGCGATGTTCTGTTTGACGACGGTGAGGTGGAATACTCCCTCAAGAACCTCGGCAAGAAGGATCTGAAGGACTACCGTAAACGGGCGCAGCTTATTTTTCAGGATCCCTATGCTGCGCTCAGCCCCCGCATGACGGTGCGCGACATTATTGCAGAACCGCTGGAGGTGATGGGGCTTACAAAATCACGCGCGGAAACCGACGATCGGGTGCGCGAAATCGCGGCAAAGTGTCGGCTGAATGTCGAACACCTGCGCCGGTTCCCGCACGCATTTTCCGGTGGCCAGCGACAGCGCATTTCTATCGCGCGCGCCTTGGTCTCGGGGCCAAAGTTTATCGTCGCCGATGAAAGCGTTGCCGCACTGGACGTGTCCATTCAAGCGGACGTGCTGAACCTGCTCAAAGCAATCCAGGAAGAAATGGGGCTGACATTCTTGTTCATCAGCCACGACCTAAGCGTCGTGGCCCATGTCTGCGACCACGTGGCAGTCATGTATCTAGGTCGTCTGGTGGAAACGGCTCCGACGCGGACATTGTTTTCTGCTCCGCGCCACCCTTACACAAAGGCATTGTTATCGGCGATCCCTTCGCTGGACCCTGATGACCGGGGCAAGGCGCAGAAACTCGAAGGGGAAATCCCTTCGCCTACCAACCCACCGCCAGGTTGCAAGTTCCAGACCCGCTGTCCGCATGCTATTGATCACTGCCGCGTGGAAGAACCGATCCTCGAGGCCGCCGGAACCGAGCACAATGTGGCATGTCACAAATGGCAGGAATTGAGCCACCGCAGCTGATTGCAGCACCAGCGCTTTCGCAGAAAGTCGTCTGCACATCCGCGCCGTCTCATCTCCGATCTGGGTGGCATCAAGCTGCCGGATATGCTGCCCGCGCCAACATTCCCGGCGGGCTGAAGAATGCGGTCAAGGCCACTCATGATCTGGACACAAAGGCAGGCCGCGCTTGGGTGTAGGCGGATGTCAATGTACCGCTGCCCGGGTGTGAAACGCTCTTCATTGTCGGTCCGTTTACGCTGTTTCTGAAAGCAGACGCCTGACGGGCTTTGTCTGCGCCGAGGCCAGCAAGGACCAAAAAGAGGTCGCGCTGTCAGATCGGACGCTGTTGCTGACCAACATCGAGGCGATGGTGGCCGGTCAGATCATGGTCACTCTGCAGGATGTCTCATCAGCTACTTCACCCGCGATCAGCTTGATTTCATCATCGACTCAAAAAAATCCGCATTCATCAGACGATACGTTCAATACAGGATACGCCGGGATCAATCTTCGGCGATGAGCTGGGCGGTGTCTTTGGCTCCAACCTGCGTCTGAATTGCGCGATCACCTGCGGGGTGCACGAGCGGATTTCCTCGCCCCGAATGACAAAGCCGCGGTTCCCGTGTAGCGGGGCGCGGTTGATCCGGCTAAACGGGTCGGCCGAAATCTGTAGCACAGCATTGCTTTGGACAACGGCGATGCCGGCATCCACATTACAAGCTGATGCGATGATTCGTTGGCTCAGGGTACTCAACGGTCCGGCAAGATTGATGCGCTCGCGCCCAGAAACCGCCGGATTTTCCCCGCCTGCGCACCAGATGCAACGGTCACCCTAAGCAATGGTGCAGCAACAAGTTGCACAATGCCGCTACGCCCGTCAGGCTTGTTTTCGCGGTCATCGTTTTCTTCTTTACCGCCCTGGTCAGACAGTCCGCGACAAGACGGAATTCTCATTCCGTCTTGTCGCCCGAGTGCAGACAAAGCGCGTTTACCGCTTGACAACTGGTTTACGCTGGCGACTTGATCCAGACTTCGACGCGGCGGTTGATGCGGCGTCCATCCTCGCTGGCATTGCAGCCTGCCGGTGCGATTTCACCATAGCCGACGGATGCAAAGCTGATGCCGTTCAGGCGTGTACCGGCAAATTCCTGCAACTCGGCAGTGACCTGGGCCGACCGACGCTCTGACAGGGCCAGGTTGTTGGAGAAGGGGCCAACCTCATCGGTGAAACCGACAAGCAGGACCTCGGTTCCAGCAGGCTGGGTCTCCAGATATTCGACCAGACGCAGCTTATCGATCCGGCCCCGCTCGTCCAGCAGCGAAGACCCGGTGCGGAAGCGGAACGTGGTCGACAGACGGTCATAGTCAATCATACGGGCCAGCATCTGGCGCATGAAAGGGACCTCGTTCGGGTCCGCATTCGGGTTCAGCAGGGCCTGGGCGCGCACGTCTTCAAGGGACTGTTCCCGGCGATCCACGCTAAAGCCAATGAATCCTGCCTTGCGGATCACATTGTCCGCCTCGGCAGATGTGGCATACTCCACAAAGTCGCGACCTTCCGGGGAAAGCGTATCGCCACGGGTATAAAGGAACAGACGACGTTGCAGAGCATATTCCTCGGTCTTGGCCGAGAATGTGTCGGGGACCATCGTGATACCGCACTGATTGACGATATTGACCGACTGTGCGCCGCGCTGGAACGCATAGCCCACAACGCCAATCGCGCCGGGGTTTGCGTTGACCGCCTGGGCAACTTCGTTGCTGTTGGCGACAACCTGTGCATCGGATGTCAACGCCGTTGCGTCGCTGCCAAAGATACGGGCTTCGAACACGTCGCGACGGTTTGAGCCCACATTGCGGATCACAACCTGCACGGGCAGATCGGGGCCGCCGACCTGCGACCAATTGCTGATCGCACCGCTGTAAATGCCCAGCAACTGGCGGACATTCATTGTCTGGATCGGGTTGTCGGGATGGGTGATCACGATCAGGCTGTCAACGGCGACGATATGTTCCTGAGCGGGGTCAAACATATCACCTGCGCCATCGGCGCTCAGCGCCTCGGCCTCAACCGGCTGAATGCGGCGGGCGGCCATTGCGATTTCTGACCGTCTGGACAGCAGATCGGCCAAGCCATCGGATGTGCCCGTAGATGTCACCTGAATCGTGGCAATATCATCGCCAAAACCCTGATCGGCAACCAGACCCGCTGCAAACTGACCAATCTGGGTGGTGTTGTTGATCGTCGCGGCGGCGTCCATTGATGCGGCGTACCCCTCCAGCAAAAGAGGCATCAGACCCAGACCAACAGCATCCGAACCGGATGCGGCAACATCAATATCGCCCACCGCCAGATCCGGACAGGCCGCGCCGGTACAGCTGACCCGGCTGGCCGACACGCGCAGCTGACCAAGTGCAGTGCGGATCACGTAAGAGTTGTCTTCGAAAGAAACGAGTTCACCATTCATATTCACCGTACCATCGCTTGACCTAAGCGTGATGTCTTGCGCGTATGTACTGCTTGCCGTTGCAAGAAAGCCGGCCAGGGTCATCGCCCCGACTGCGCTGGCTTTTTTCAGATGGTTCATGCCGTTATCTCCATTACCCGACGAATGCGTTGTCAAATCAGTGATGCAGGTGTCAGCCGTTTCCTGGCGCCTGCGTGGTTCTGTTCGTGTTATGCGCGAATAAAAAGTATGAAATTGTGGGCAAATTGCGGCGAATCTTTCCCGACCCAGCGGCAATCGCCAGAAAAACCGTCAGTATGCAAAAAATATCCAATGTCGTGTCAGATTGGGCACTGTTGCCAACTCGGAAAACTCTCAAGGACGCAGAATCAGGCCACAGATGCGCCTGATCGGCTCAGACCATCCGGATCACATCCTTGTCGATGGCGAGCATATAGCCTTTGCGCGCGATGTTCTTGATCAGCAGTTCGCTGATCATCTGGTTGCCTAGCGTGTCGCGCAGTCGCTTGATCCGCGTGGCACCCGCCGCTTCGTCGCAATCAGCCGCGCTGCGGCCAGATATGACCCCTTCGATCTCGGCGCCTGACAGGACCTCATCATCCATGCGGGCCTCGGCCAGGACAGACAGGGTCTCAATCGCCGCATCTGTCAGCTTGAATTCAAAGTCATTCAGATACACTGCCTTCTGATCACGGCTGATAGTCAGGGAGTTGACCTCGATTCCCTGTCGCTCGATCCGGCCCATACGGCGGTTCAGCGCAATCAACATCACCAGAAAGGCAACAGCGGCAATCAGCAATGCGGTCGCAAAGATCAGCAGGACAAAGATCACAAACCGGTAAGAGGCCAACGTGTCAGAAAACGCCGTGCCGGACTGCGCCAATATCTCCAAAAGCTTGATTTCGGCATTGCCGGTCAGATTGTCATTTTCGACGAACAGCTGTTCGACGCGGGCGTTGAACGCATTGGCATCGGGCAGGTTAATGAACAACAGGATGGCTGCAATGGCCAGAATAGCGACAATCGCCGCAATTCCTGCGACGACAATCCTGCTGCCAATTTCACGTGCCTCAGTAGCGGAGGAAGTATTCACCTGCGCTGTCCTTTCTTCCATCAAGCCCAGCATCATCAAAGACACCAAGCACATTCAATAGCTGCCAGCCACCACCTGCAAGACGTTGCCGCAACTGCCCCTCTGCCGATGAGACAGAGCAGTCGCCCTGCACTTCAGCCACGCCATAATGCAGACGCAAGGGGTTGTCCTGTTTTGCCTTGTAATCCGCATAACAGGCGGCCTGCGCCATGCTGGCGCCGAACAACAGGATCATGAATGTGAAAGAAAGATGTTTCATGACGCTCAACTGACACTTTGCTGTGATGATATTCAATAACGCCAGATGTTATCGCGATGGCAATCGCATAACCATCCCCCGTTATTGTCTGGCGGGGTGGATCAGCCCCAAAATCCTTTCATCAACGCCTCCTCGCGTCCCGCTAAGAAAGGAAAGCCCATGCTGAAACCCCTGATCGCAGGCATTACCGCCCTCTCGCTGACCCTTGCCACACCCCTACAGGCCGGTGGGCTTGATCGCGACGATGTGGGCAAACTGATCCTTGGTATCGCCGCCATCGCAGCCCTCAACGCCGCGCTCGAAAACCGGCGCGAAGACCGGTCCACGACCCAGGTTCGTGACCGCGACATGCGCGCACCGCGCGTCACACCCAACAATGCGAACCGCTGGTCCGATCTGAACCGCCAGACCAACCGCCGGGTGATCCCGCATGCGTGTCTGCGCAACATCGAAACCCGCTTTGGCACCCAGCGCATGTTCGGCCTGCGCTGTCTGGAGCGGAACTATAACCATGTGAACAGCCTGCCAGATCGCTGCGCCGTCCGTGTCTACACCAATAACGGACCGCGTCGCGGCTACGACCCCCTTTGCCTGCGCGAGCAAGGCTATCGATCTGATCGGCGGCACTAAGACCGCCCGACCAGTAGCGCGGTCGCACAGCCCCGGTTACCGCGCCACCTTGGGCCAGTGGCTTCAAAACAACAAAAGCCTAACAGAAGTCACATGCGCCCACAGGGGCAGAGAGTTTGGACATGGCTCTCTGCCCCTTTTTGCTTGCAGTGGCCAGCGCAGTCTGGTCACTGACCGCATGACCACACCAGATTTCAGCTTTGAACAAACCGCCCACGGTAACGGGTTCACCCATATCGCCGGTGTGGATGAGGTTGGGCGCGGGCCGCTTGCCGGTCCAGTCGTGGCCGCCGCAGTGATCCTCGATCCGGTGCATATCCCCGCAGGGCTCAACGACAGCAAGAAACTGTCAGCCAAGCGGCGCGAGGCGCTGTTTGACCAGATCATGACCAGCGCTGTGGTCAGCATCGCAGAGGCGACCGTGGCCGAAATCGACGAACACAATATCCTGCGGGCGTCCCATATTGCCATGATGCGGGCCATCGACGGGCTGGCGCAACGGCCCGATCATATCCTGATCGACGGCAACATGGTGCCGCGCGGTCTGACGATATCCTGCGAAACCATTATCAAGGGGGACGGGCGCAGCCAGTCGATTGCCGCAGCGTCAATCGTCGCGAAACTGTGGCGCGACCGACACATGGTGGATTTGGCGCAACAGTTCCCCGGCTATGGGTGGGAAACCAATGCCGGATACGGCACCGCCCAACATAAAAAGGGGTTAGAGGCTCTTGGGGTCACCCCCCATCATAGACGTTCCTTCGCCCCCATACACAACATCTTGTATCAAGATAAAATCGTAAGTGATTGATTCAATAAAGTTTTTGACAGCGAATCGTCTCTGAATCACATTAGGGCCAAGCAAATGAGCGGGCAAACCGCCGGGGCTACGAGGCAAGTATGACGATTAAGACCGAAGTTAAGGGCGCAAAAGCGCTCCCTCTGAACACGATCCTTGACGGGGACTGCATCGAATTGATGAACAGTCTGCCCGCGAATTCTATCGACCTGATCTTCGCCGATCCGCCCTACAACCTGCAGCTCAAGGGCGATCTGCATCGGCCCGACAATTCCAAGGTCGACGCGGTTGATGACGCCTGGGACCAGTTCGACAGTTTCAAGGTCTATGACAAATTCACCCGCGATTGGCTCAAGGCCGCCCGCCGCCTGCTGAAACCCAACGGGGCAATCTGGGTCATCGGCAGCTATCACAACGTCTTCCGCATGGGTACAGAATTGCAGAACCAGGGGTTCTGGATTCTTAACGACGTCGTCTGGCGCAAATCCAACCCGATGCCCAATTTCCGGGGCAAACGCCTGACCAACGCCCATGAAACCCTGATCTGGGCGTCAAAGGAAGAGGCCAGCAAATACACCTTCAACTACGAAGCGCTCAAGGCGCTCAACGAAGGCGTGCAAATGCGCTCTGACTGGGTGCTGCCCATCTGCACCGGACATGAACGCCTGAAAAACGACGCGGGCGACAAGGCCCACCCAACCCAAAAACCGCAATCGCTGCTGCACAGGGTTCTCGTTGCCACCACCAACCCCGGTGATGTTGTTCTTGACCCGTTCTTCGGAACAGGCACCACCGGGGCCGTGGCCAAGATGCTGGGGCGAGATTTCATCGGGATCGAACGCGAGGCTGAATATCGCAAGGTCGCCGAAAAACGCATCGCCAACACCCGAAAATTCGACAAGGAAGCATTGGAGGTCTCCACCTCCAAACGCGCCGAACCGCGCGTCGCCTTCGGGGTGCTTGTCGAACGGGGCATGCTGCGCCCGGGCGAGGAACTGTGGTCGATGAACGGACGGCACAAGGCCAAGGTCCGGGCCGACGGCACACTCATCGGGGACGATATCAAAGGATCAATCCATCAGGTCGGGGCGCATCTGGAAGGCGCGCCAAGCTGTAACGGCTGGACCTATTGGCAGTTTAAACGCGACGGGCAAAAGGTGCCCATTGATCTGCTGCGCCAGCAGATCCGCGCAGAAATGGCGAAGCACTGACCGGGAACAAGGTCACAACATGCATTCCCAACGTTGATACCGCCGGTGCCTGCGGCAAGCCTTTCCATGGTGGAAAGGTCCGTATGCACTAACTTTTACCCCGCCATCGCATGATGGCGGGGCTTTTTTTGGCACAGCCAGAATACCGCCTGCGCAGTCCCTGCATCTGCCCGGCCATCGCAATTTGCACTCCGGTACATTCGACATTCGGCAGCCGAGAGAAGGCGCCAATGATCAATGTCGCAGGCCCGTCGGGGTTTTCAGTTTCGGCGCTTGCGCCGCAACGGGCAAAGCCTCTCGCCGGACGATTGCACAACAAAACCCTGCAATGTTCCTACGGCACATAAGCTGCAGCCTTGACCAGCCTCTTGACATCCCTCAGGCCTACTTTCCCCTTGTAGAACTTTGCCTCGGCGTTGGTCGCTGCAATAGCAGCGCACAGCGCATCCGGGTCGGCACGCGCTACCTCGGATGCAGTACGCAGGCCGCCCGCGACCAGCACGCGTGCAAAACCGGGGCTGACCCATTGAATACGGCACAGATCGGCAATGGCGACCATCTCACCCAGGGTTTTGTGTTGCAGATCTGTCTGCTGGGTCAGCGCCACCGGATCAGACGCGGCCTCAAATAGCTGCCCGGTATTCTTGATGCCGGCCGTCGCCAAACTGGCCACGGCGTCGTCACCCAACCAGTCGATGTCCTTCAATGGTCGGGGCTTTGGGAAAAACCCGTTGATCGCGCGGCGCAGCAGTTGCAGGTATGTCAGATCAATGCCCGTGGAGGTCGCAAGCGCTGCGGATGACCTCGCTGATTTCAAGGTGACCAGCAGCTCGGCGGCATTCTGCACACCAGCGGCTTGGATTGAGGCCAGCTTCTTGGCCAAGCCATCGCGCAGAGGCTCATGGCTCGGGATCAAATCACTGGACAAAATACGGTCCTGCAAATCCTCAAGACTCGTTCTCGCTGCCTGTGACTGTGTCTTTGGTGGTTTATCTACTGTCATTGCCGCCATCATTGGTCGGTTGGTCGCTGACAATAGCCGGAGAGGGCAACCCGGGAATGATCCAGATCAGTCGCGGTCGGCACTCGAAGGCCAGTGTCAAAACCTGGCCGTGGCATTCACGATTCGACTGTGCGGGGCCTTAACCCGGCCAAATGCTGCAAAAAGGTCCGACGCAAGTCCGACGTTTTGCCGACGCGATGCCGCATACCGCAAGGTCGCCGAAAAACGGATCGCCAACACGCGCAAATTCAACCGCGAAGCACTGACCAGGAACAAGGTCACAACATGCATTCCCCACGTTGATACCGTCGGTGCCTGCGGCAAGCCTTTCCATGGTGGAAAGGTCCGTGTACACTAACTTTCACCCCGACATCGAAATGATGGCGGGGCTTTTTCTTGCGATCATTGCATAGTGTCGCTGAACCTGATGTTTATACCTTCAAGCACAGATCAATCACAGGTTATTTTCCTTGCGTCTTACTGTCAGTTTTTTCATTTTTGTCCTTTTCGTGCCGAACGCGTCGGTAGCGCAGACCCTCGAAAACCGTCGCGATGAGCTCAATCAGGTGCGCGATCGTTTTCATGAGCAACTCAATCAGTTGCCTTTCAATGCCTTGCGACTGGAGTTCGCAAGCTTGGGCGCGCAGGCATTTGCGGCCGAGGAGACTGAACTTCTGTCCCTGAGTAGTTCAGCTTCGCAAATAGTGTCGGAATGGCCTCAAAAACTGGGCGCCGTTCAATTCTATCCCGATGTCGAAGAAATGACTTCGACCTACCTCGCGGCGTTCATGGCTGAATACGGTCGCCCTCACTTGGACGATCGCGTCTTATTCGTCCCGCCTTTCGAGTATCCGTTCGAGCACGAGGTGGATTTTCAATCTGTGTCCTTCGGAGGAGATATTGTCGAAGTAAAACCCTACTGGTCCGAAGGTCGAACCGGCCTCCGATGGTGGCCTTCACATTTGGGCTATATTGCGTACTACCCCGATGATAAGTCATTGCCCTTGCCAACTGCCGCTCTTGGGACCATTAAGTTGCAGGTTCCAGGTGCGCTTGATTGGTATGTGTTTGATAGAATTGAACCCAACGCCGTGCGTAGTTCTTCATCTCATCGCATAAGCGTTGTCGACTACGCAGATCGCTACTTGGAAGTCTTTATCGAACAAGCAGATGGGCAATCGATCAGTCCGGGCGAGTTGCGAGCTTATGTTGAGGCTGAAAATGCCAATGGTCATGCCGTGCGTACGACGCAAAGTCAGGTTTCGCGTGTGACCGATCCACAGGGTCAATGGGAAGCAACGACTGAGTTACTGGATCTGTACCTGAAAAATGAGATCAACGAAGATAAGGCGCTGGAAGCCGCCCGCGCATTGAACAGTCAGGCGTCAGATGGTGTCACTTTGCGAGCGGCGTTCGGCGCACCCATCTCCAGTGCAACCGTATATGTCGCGGAAACCGAAGGCGGTAGAACGGTCGAACATGCAATCTCGGTGCCGGTTGTTGATTACACGCACCAACGCTACGCAAATGGGTTGGACGACATGTCAATTCCGATGCGAATGCCGGTGGTTGATCTGCAAATGGCCAAGCGACTTACCAGATCGCCCGCTTCATTATCCGCTGACGATGTGGCAAAATCCTTCGATATTGTTGCGTCCAGTTCTCACGTGCGTTTTCATGTAGGGCAAGCCCTCAGCGATCTCCTTTTTGACTTCACTGAAAGCCGCTTCTCACTGATAGAGCCGCTGATATTTTACAATCAGGCTGGCCAGGTCATGGATGTAACCGTTCCTGAACGTCAATCAGCCATCGAAAATCGGCCTTACTCCTTCTTCGATGGTCAATTGTTGCTTTATCATCAAAACTTTGACGAAGTCCCACAAAGAGTGGCTGGCAGGGTGGAGGTGACCTTTTTCCCGGATTTGCTCAGGGATTATTACTCCGTTGATGACTTGCCTCAGGGCCTTCAGGTCAAGGGTAACATGATACTCGTCGGCGGCTTTTATAGGCGCAACTTGGTCCGCGTCGTTGCACTGGATGGTAATGATCGGCCACTTAGGAATTTCTTCAGCCGCTCCGTTGGCGGCCGGGGAATTCTTGGCGCGTCGCTTCACTACTACCATGGCGCGCCGGAAAGAGTTTTGGTTATTCAGCCAGGCCCGATTTCAAAACTGAATAGGGATTTTGATATTGCATTGCCACGACCATCCGAGTGATTACAGCACCACCCATGCCCGACCCAGCCGTATCAGGAACAGACACATATTTGACCTAATGCTTGAGTCCACTGCCGACTCCGATGCTTGGTGGTCGAACCCTGCGGCGCCGTAAAACCAAGGCCGATATGCGCTATCGATCAATGGCTAAGACGCATCACAACACGTCATTGACAGTGCTGATGCTAAAGCCAACTGGGTACTTTATCTGACAATAGCATGACACAACGCTGCAAGCTGATGGCAGTCACCGAAAAGTCACTTCAAAAGATCGTTGCAAATATTGGTGCGTGACGCCGGATGGCCATAGGCGCAGAGTTGCCTGCGGCAGATAAGCCGCAGTCCTGACATCCCCCAACCGCACCTTTCCCCGTGCAGAATTCCGCATCGGCGTTTGCCTTGGCCATCGCGTCACACGGCGTGTCCGGATTGACGAAGATCAGGGTGATCTGACTGGCAGGCGATCCATTTGGTGTCGCCTCAAGTCCTTAACGCCGCATTTACATTTGCACCGTGCGGTCCGTTAACCCGGCCAAATGCTGCAAAAGGGTCCGACGCATGTCCGACGTTTTGCCGATGCGATGCCGACCGCCGAAATCGGCCAAAACCCCTCTGTTAACTGGTCCAGCCGTGATTCGGTGAAAGCAGGTGTTGCACGGCCCCGGTCAGGGCACCGAACGTTGCACCACCGTAAGATGGGTCTTGACCCATCCTAGCGTGGCATCGGGTTGCCGGACGACCTGTAGTCCGACCAATCTGTGATCTCGGGGTAATACATCTCGCGCCACGCCCTGACCCGTGGGTTCATCACATTGCGCCAGATCGTTGGCGACAGCGCCGCCATCGTCATGACCGGATAGCCAAAGGGCAGTTGCGGGGCCTCATCCGCCGTATAGGTCTGCAACAGCGGAAACCGCCGATCCGGTTTGTAATGGTGATCCGAATGGCGCTGCAGATTGATCAGCAGCCAGTTTGACGCGCGATGTGCTGAATTCCACGAATGGCGGGGCAGAACATGCTCGTATTTTCCGTCGCCCAGATGCTTGCGGGTCAGCCCGTAATGTTCAACGTAATTGACCAGTTCCAATTGGAAAACCGCCCAGAATGCCTGTGTTGCAAACAGGAAAACACCCCACCAACCACCGATTAGGGCGGCCAGCAGCACAAAGCCACCCTGCAGCGCCCAATAGCGCCAGAACGGGTTGGATTTATCGTGCCAAGGCAATCCCTTACGTGCCAGCATGGCCTTTTCTGCCCGAAACGCCGACATCACACATTGCCACAACACACGCGGGAAAAACCGCCAGAAACTTTCGCCATATCGCGCCGTGACCGGATCGCGCGGCGTGGCCACATAACGGTGATGGACCAGCAGATGTTCGGACCGGAAATGCGAATACAACACAGACGCCATCAGGATATCCGCCATCCAGCGTTCCACCTTTGGCTTCTGATGCATCAACTCGTGCGCATAGGTGATCCCGATTGTACCTGACAGCACGCCAAGCCCGGCAAACAATGCCCATTCCTCGAACCCGCTCAGATGACCGGTCTGTGTCACATAAATCATTAACCCAAAGATGGTAAGCAATTGCACCGGCGGCCAGACAAGCGTGATCAGCCGATACCAGACCAACTGATCCTCCGGCGTTTCCAGATCGGGATTCGCGGTGTTCAGGCCAATAAAATAATCCAACCCGGTAAACAGATACCAGGTCGACACAGGCAACAGCAGCAGGGCCCAACCGCCCTGCATCGCCACCCAAATCGCCAATGGCACCAGCGCCAGCGACAGCCAGAAGGGCAGCGCCGCAGTCAGCCGCCCAACGCGAGGAGTTCCGGGTATCGCTGTCATCTCAAACCTCTGCTGCCATGGCTCGAAGACCAGTTTAGGGTATACGCCCTAATTATTCAACTCTCGATAAAACGCGTCGCGGCCAGATCATAAACCTTGCGCATCGCCGTGGGCAAAGCCGCCGGGCTGAAATCAGATTTCGGGACGAACACACCACGCAGCACCTTGGTCTGCATCGGGACAACGGCCGTCATGATCTTCAGGCGCAGATGAAAATGGGTAAAGGTGTGGCGTGCCTCTTCGCCCAATGCCGCCCAGTCGGCCTCCAGCGGTGGCGCGGGTTCAGGTGCGTCGGACCAGTCCGAACCCGGCCAGCCCAGCATCCCACCCAACAACCCGCTCTCGGGCCGTGTTTCCAGCAACCAAGCACCATCGCTGCGTTGCGCCACATAGGCAATCCCATAGCGTGTAGGTGTCTGTTTCTTTGGTGTTTTTTTGGGTAGCTCCGGCGCTGTGCCTGCCATCCGTGCCGCACACGGATCACGCCAAGGGCAAATCCCGCAGGCCGGGCTGCGCGGTGTGCAAATCGTTGCGCCAAGATCCATCACCGCCTGAGCATAGTCGCCGGGCCTCTCCTCGGGCGTCAGCGTTCGCGCATGATCCGTCAAGACGGGTTTTGAACCGGGCAGCGGCTCATGAACGTCATGCAGTCGCGCCATCACCCGCTCTACATTGCCATCAACGACGGTTTCGGGACGATCAAACGCAATGGCCGCAATGGCGGCGGCTGTATACGGACCGATACCGGGCAGGGTCAGCAACGTGTCATAATCATCCGGAAAAACACCGCCGTGATCGGCAACCACAACCCGGGCACATTTCAGCAGGTTCCGCGCGCGGGCATAATAGCCCAACCCGGCCCATGCCGCCATGACATCGGCATCATCTGCCGCGGCGAGATCGGTGACCTTCGGCCACAATCCCATGAACTTGCGATGATAATCACGCACCGCGGCGACTGTTGTCTGCTGCAACATGACCTCCGACATCCAGACAGCGTAGGGATCAGGCAGCACACCGGCCTTACGGTCGGCGGGCGACACACGCCACGGCATCTGGCGGGCATGAATATCATACCAGGCCAAAAGCTGATCACTGAGGTCACGCAATATTTATTTACCTGTTGTCGCAGTTTCACTGACTTGGCGCGTCAGGTGTCATAGATTAGAGCGTAGATATGAAACAGCCACGGCACACCAGCACAACCCGCGGATTTTCCCGGGCGGCCACATTGGTCCAGTCGCGCATCCGCAAGGCTAGCGAGGATCGTGGTTTTGCGGTGACGCGCCTCCTGACCCACTGGGCCGAGGTTGTGGGCGACGCCACCGCACAGATCGCCACACCGGTGAATGTCAGTTACGGCAAGGGCGGGATGGGGGCGACGCTGACCTTGCTGACAACCGGCGCACAGGCCCCGATGCTGGAAATGCAAAAGGAACAGATCCGCGAAAAGGTCAATGCCTGCTACGGTTATCGTGCCATTTCGCGCGTGCGGATCACGCAGACCGCGCCAACAGGGTTTGCCGAAGGTCGCGCGGCTTTCTCGCCCGCGCCGAAAACCGTAAGAACCGTTGATCCAAAGGTGAAATCGGCGGCCAAGGCCCTATCTGATGACGTAAAGAACGAAGACTTGCGCGCAGCCCTTGCGGCGCTTGGAACAAATGTCCTATCGAAACAAAAACCCTGATCCGAGGTGAACATGGAACGTAGAACTCTTTTGGCCGCTGGTGGCGGTGCCCTTCTGGCCCTTGGTGGCGGCTATTTGCTGACCCGCCCGGACGAACAGACCGGGTTGCTGCCTGGCGCGGCAAACGCACAGGAAGCATCGGGCGATCTGCCTGAAGTGGTCGAAATGGTCAAAGGCAACCCCGATGCCGCCGTGGAAGTCATCGAATACGCCTCCTTCACCTGCCCACATTGTGCAACTTTCCACGCAAACCAGTATCAGGCGCTGCAGGCCAATTATATCGACACCGGGAAAATCAAGTTCGTCTACCGCGAGGTATATTTCGATCGCCCCGGCCTTTGGGCGTCCATGATCGCCCGCTGCCCCGGCGACACGGATTTCTTCTTCAACATGTCCGCTTTGCTTTATGAAAAACAGCGCGAATGGCTGGCCAGCGGTGACCCCGCGACCATCGTGCAGGACCTGCGCACATTGGCGAAAACAGCCGGCCTGGACGATGCGACACTTGATGCCTGCCTGAGCGACGGGCCAAAGGCAGAAAGCCTGTTCACATGGTATCAGGAAAATGCAGAACGCGACGGGATCAATTCGACCCCCAGCTTCATCATCGACGGCCAGAAGTATTCGAACATGGCTTATGATGAGTTTGCAGCCACATTGGACGGCAAGCTAGGCTAAAGACCTAATCGGGTGAGGGCATCGTCAAGCGGTGCCCCATTCTCCAATTGCAGGCGCACCGGCAGCGTCAGCACCTTCATCCGAAATTGATCTGGCAGACGGACTGCATCCTTTTCCGTCGTTACAAGCTGTGCCTTGTGGGCTGCGGCTTCGACCTCGAGCCGTTTCATCAGGGCCGGGGTCAGCGGTTGGTGGTCGGCCAAGGCTTCAGCGCGCACAAGCTTTGCGCCCATATCGCGCAGGGTGGTAAAGAATTTCTCGGGATGACCGATACCAGCGAAGGCCAAAAGGTTCAGGTCCCGCCATGGCATACCTGTTGGCAGTGGGGCCAGATGACCGATGATGTGGGGCTTGGTGAATGTCCAGTTGGCCGCAAACTGATCCTGTGCCGCAGGCGATCCAATGGACAAAACCAGATCAGCCCGTGACAGGCCCGTATCTACCGGTTCGCGCAACGGTCCGGCGGGCATAACCCGGCCATTGCCAAAACCGCGCATCGCATCGACCACGACAATCGACAGGTCGTTGATCAC
This sequence comes from Yoonia sp. R2-816, assembly GCF_046762905.1. Lineage (NCBI taxonomy): Bacteria > Pseudomonadati > Pseudomonadota > Alphaproteobacteria > Rhodobacterales > Paracoccaceae > Yoonia > Yoonia sp. R2-816. The sequence continues at coordinate 206,822 of NZ_JBKQXN010000352.1, forward strand.
CGAAGGGTTCTGAAACCCGTCATCCAGCAGGATCACGTCCGCGCCTGCCGCCTCGGCCTCTTTGACGCCGGCGGCGCGATCGCGTGCTACCCATGTGGGCGCAAAGGCCGCCAACAGCAGTGGTTCGTCGCCGGTTTGGTTGGCCGTATGCAAGGTCGGATCAACGGCGACAGGCCCCTCCAGCGAACCTCCATAACCGCGGCTGACGACATGCGGGGTGCGCCCCCGCTCCTTGAGCCGCTCGATCAGGGCAATTGTCGTGGGTGTCTTGCCAGTCCCGCCCACATTGATATTGCCAACACAGATCACCGGCACACCGGCGCGGTATCCGGGCCTTCGCAGGCGGCGGGCGGTTGCGGCGGCATATAGCGCGGCGGCAGGGGCCAGCAATCGGGCGATCAGGGCAGGTTTGTCAGGCGGCGTAAACCAGTAATCGGGCGCACGCATCTAGTGCCCCAGTTCCTCTAGCCGACGCTGGATAATCCGCACAATGCGGTTCGTCACATCAGCGCCGCGCGATGTCACGTCCCATGCCGCATGGGCCAGAGTCGCGGCCTTGTCAGTGGATTGCAGCGTTTCGACCAGCGGACCCAGATCAGCACCAGACCGGATCAGATGCGATGCACCCGCCGCGTTCAGCCGGGCGGCGTGTTTCTGGAACGGGGCCACATGTGGGCCATACAGAACCGCGGATCCGAGCGCTGCCGGTTCAAACGGGTCGCGACAACCGCCGCCATGCAAGGTGCCTCCGACATAGGTGATCGGTGCAATGCGGTACCACAGGCCCAACTCATCATCTGTGTCTGCGATATAGACTTGGGTGACATCGCTCGGCTCCTCCTCCTCCGAGCGGAGTGTGACATAGAACCCTTCCGATACCATCTGTGCTGCGCAATCGTAGGCGTCCAGCGGGTCGCGGGGCACAATAATCAGCAATAGTCGATGGGCCTGGCGGCTGGCGACCCTGTGGGCCGCCGCGATGTCGGCCCAGTCATCAGGCGTGACCGATGCTGCCAGCCAAACCGGGCGGGTGCCGATGACCCTTGCCATTTCCTGTCGCTCTGCATCTTCGCAGTGCAAGGGTGGTTCGCAGTCTTCCATCGGCCCGGTAATGCGCACGACCTCTTGCGGGGTACCGGCCCGGATCAATCCCTCTGCCGCGGCTTGATCCAGTGCCAGCACGGCTTCGAACTGGGACAAAAGCGACCGCATGGCACCCGGCACCCAGCTGCCCGCGACCTGTTCCAACCCCTCTGCCGTTGCATCAACCAGCATGCAGGGAATAGCGGCCTCGCGCCATTCATCCAGCAGGATCGGATCAAGATCGCCACGGATCCAGATCGCCATAACCGGCTGCCAATGCTGGAGAAACAGCTTGATGTTGTCGCGTCCCTTGGGTTCTTCCAAGGCGCGGTCAGACATTGATTTGTCCCAGTCCCGCATGGTGGCGATCACCTGCAGTGGATCACCATCTTCGGTCAGCTTGCGGTTCAGCGTGTCGATCGCGGTCAACTGGTCAGGATGGCTGCAGCGGGCCCAGATGACCACGCCAAAAGGGCGTGGCGGCTGGGTTTCCAACCGCTTGATCTGATAGGGTTCCCCCCGACCGGCCAGAAAGGCGGCAATTGACAGTGACCGTGAGCGCGCCATTCCTGCGTCTTAGCTGCCAAGCTCTTCGGTTGGGGACGCTTCAGTCTCCTCGTCCCGCAGGCGATGGATATGGGCGATGAAATAACGCATATGCGCATCGTCAACGGTGCGCTGGGCCGCATTTTTCCAGGCGTCATAAGCTGATTTGTAGTTCGGGAACATTCCCACCACATCGATTTTGTCGACATCCTTGAATGCGTTTTTGGTTGGATCAACCAATTCGCCGCCAAAGACGAGGTGCAGGCGTTGAGTCATTGGGGAAAAACCTTTGTTGAGGGCTGTGTTGCGTTGCACATTAGGGGTTTGCGGCTTGCGGCTCAAGCCGCCGGGTCAGCCCTTCATGTAATTCCGGCCCCGCCGCCATGACTCCGGGAACTTGAGGATGCGGGTTATTGAACTGCAGCGGTTGCCCCGCCGGGTCGGTGACGCGGCCACCTGCTTCGGTTGCGATCAGGGCACCGGCAGCGATGTCCCATTCCCAGCTCGGCCGCAGGGTCATCATGCCGTCAAATCGCCCTTGGGCCACTAGGCACAGGCGATAGGCCAGCGATGACCGGAACACGCGCTTGATCGGTGGCGTCCCACCTTGCCAAAGCCGGGGATCGAAGTTGGGTTTGGCGCCAAGCACCGTCGCACCATCCAGCCCCGCACGTGTCACCCGCGCCGGTTGGTCATTGACTGTGGCACCTGCCCCAAGGCTGGCAGCGAACATCAGATCCCGGATCGGCATGTAAACAGCGGCTGCGACCACCTGCCCATCTTCAACCACAGCCAGCGAATGGGCCCAATCTTTGCTGCCTTCGATGAACGCACGGGTGCCGTCGATCGGATCAATCACGAACTGGCGCTGTGTTGTCAGCCGGGCATCGCTGTCTTCGGTTTCCTCAGACAACCAGCCATAATCCGGGCGCGCGGCGCGCAGCATTCGTTCCAGCATCGTATTCACTGCCAGATCAGCCTCTGTCACCGGGCCAGCACCGTCCGGCTTGTCCGTCACGCCGGGGCTTTTCTGAAAGAACTCTTTTGCGATCTCGCCCGAGGCCCGGGCCGCTGCCACCAACAGCGCCTGATCAGTCACCGGCAAGTGTCAGCCCCTCGACCAGCAGCGATGGCACGACGCGCGACAGATAGGTGCGCGCATCATTGGCCGGAATGATCGTCATCAGCATATCGCGCAGATTGCCCGCAACCGTACATTCATTGACCGGATAGGTGATTTCCCCGTTCTCGACCCAGAACCCCGATGCGCCGCGCGAATAATCCCCGGTGTTGGGGTTGATCGTCGATCCAATCATTGAGGTGACAAGCAGGCCTGTGCCCATCTGTCTGATCAGGTCGTCACGGCTTTGGGCGCCCTGTGTCAGCGCCACGTTCGTCACACTTGGGGAAGGTGGTGCGCTTGTGCCCCGCGCCGCGTTGGCCGTGCTGGGCATGTCCAACTGACGTGATGTCGATAAATCCATTGTCCAGCCGGTCAGCACGCCATCATCGACAATCGCGCGTCTGGCCGTCGGCAAACCCTCCGCATCGAAAAGGCGCGAGCCAGAGGTGCGTTTGCGATGCGGGTCCTCGACCAATGACAGGCCCTTGGGCAATACCTGTTCGCCCAGCTTGTCGCGCAACCAGCCGGAACCGCGCGCGATGGTGGTGCCGTTGGTCGCCTGCAGCAGGCTGCCGATCAGCGCATTCGCCACCCGCTCGTCAAACAACACCGGAAATGCCCCGGTTGCGGGCTTTCTGGCCCCAACCCGTTCAACAGCCCGTGCCGCAGCGGTCCGCCCGATATCGTCAGCATCCCGGAGATCGGACTGAAATATGCGGCTGTCATAGTCATAGTCGCGTTCCATGCCGGTCCCGGTACCACTGATCGCAACGCAGGAAAGGCCCCGTTCGGATCGCGCATATCCGGCTGAAAAACCGTTGGTTGCGGCCAGATGAATGCGACGGCGGCTATACCCGGCTGAGGCGGACTGCACCTGACTGACGCCCGCATTGGCCAAGGCCGCAGCCTCGGCCCGCAGCGCATCCTGTTGCAGGGTGGCAGGGTCCGGCTCTTCGCTGGGGTCGTACATTTCCAGCGTCGCGCTGTCTGTTTGTGTGGCCAGTTGCGCCGGATCAGCCAACCCGGCGTAAGGGTCCTCCGGCGCCTCCTTGGCCATGGCCACAGCCCGTTCAGCCATCTGTGCCAGCGTGTCGGGTTTCGTGTCAGAGGATGAAACACAAGCCTGTCGCTGTCCCACCAGAACCCGCAAGCCGATTTCAATGCCTTCCGACCGGTCCGCCTGTTCCAGCGAACCGGCGCGCACATTGATCGACACCGATGTGCCATCAACAGCAATCGCATCGGCAGCATCAGCCCCGGCACGGCGGGCCACGTCCAACATCTGTTGGGTCAGATCAGAAAGTGATTGTGTCATGGACTGTCCTTTGTTGCCCATGACCTAGTGCGGGTCAGCGCCGCCCGCAAGCCTATCTGATACGCTCACCATTGACGAGGATCTGCCCTTCGGCATTGACCTCCAACGTTGAGGTCAGCTGGTCGTCACCTGTCGGGCGCGTAAACATCCCCAGCATCATGCGACCCATCCCAGCCTCACTTTGCGGGACAAGGCCAGCGGCGATCAGCTTATCCAGCAGACCATTCGCGCCGGTGATTTCAATTGCGCCGCTCCCTTCGGGTCTGGGAAAGCCGTCAAATGTTTCCAGATCGTCATTGTCGAAAGTAAACGCGCCTGTACCATTGGCCGATACGCCAGCGACGTCGAGGTCGAAAACATCAAGCGTCAGCGTTTCGATCTTTATCGGAACATCCGCGCCGGCGAATGCGGCCTCTAGCCCCATGAAATCAAGCAGATCAACGCCAAGATTCACAGTGCTCGACAAATCAAGGCGCAGATCGGCCGGGTCCCGCGGTATGGTGCCATCGGGATTAAACAGATCCCAGGTTTCGTCGTTTAGTGTCAGCCCGGTAAGTAGCATGTTCAGGTTCAGGTCTTGCGGATCGTCTGCAGCCATGAACGGCACTCGGTAGCTGGCGGACCCGTTATCGATATCTACCGATACATTCAGACCTGTGAAGGTATTTTCCTCGAACATCACGGCGATGTCCTGCACCTCACCGCTGCCGACCAAACCATCCGCAGAAAGGCGCAGCGTCGATTGGCCCGGACCCACACTGGTGACTTCACGGGTTGCGACGGTGTCCTCAAAATAGGTCACGCTTTCGTCCCTGCTGCGGGTTGTGGTGGTGGTGCCTTCAACGAACATTCCCGCAGCAAAGGCCGGAGCCAGATTGGTGAAATCCAAACCAGCCAGGGGCAAAGCCATCCTTACCCGACTAGTGGTCGTGCCATAGGTCCCACTGCCCTCGGACCTGTAGCCATAGCCTTCGTCGCTACGAAAGCTGTATCGCATCGGCTCTGTTGTGCTGTCCGAGACGACTTCGATCAAATCGCCTTCAGTGACGCGGGTCGTTTGCGCGTAGCCATCGCCAGTGATTTCGAAGGCCATGCTGATCCCCCCGAACTCTTCCTCGCCCACATCAAATTCGATGGTGGCCCCATAAGCCGCAGCGTCACGGTTATACGTGATATCGCCGGCTGTTCCCGTCGCAGTTGCCGCAAAGTCCGCCTGCGTGACGACAGTGACAAAGCTGAAATCACCCATGATCATTGGCGGAGTTTGCAGGTCCAGTGCCAGATCAAAACTCTTTGGCAGTTTCTGCGTCACGCTGCCGTCGGTCTCTTCAACCATGGTCATGGGCGGCATGCTGATCTGCAGGCTGCCCGCATCGAAAGGGAAACGATAATTCAGGACGGGATTGTCCACGAATACTGTGTCGCCGTCGCGGTTCAACTCCGCGGTCAGCGTCCCGCCTGTAGCCTGATAGAACGCAACGGTGTTGGTCCAGACATCATCCGCCGAAATATCGGCCATTGCCGGGCTGGCCAGCAGGATCAAGGCGGGGGGCAGGTTGCGGCGCAGCATCATCAAAATCCTATTTTGCAAAAGAAAACGGCGCGGTGGTCACCCACCACGCCGCCGATTGTCCGCCAGTTTAGCGCATGCGCTGCCCGTTCACCAGAACATGGCCTTCGCCATTCACTTCCAGTGTTGTTTCCAACTGATCATCACCCGTGGTGCGGGCAAACATACCCAGCATCATCCGGCCACCCATGATCTGATCTTCAGGCACCAGACCCATGGCGACAAGGTTATCCATCAGCTTGTTCAGGCCAGTGACCTCGACTGTCGCATCGCCTTCGGGGCGCGGCATGCCGTCAAACGTCGCCAGATCACTGTTGTCGAAGGTGAAGGCGCCCGACCCGGTAACAAGCGCACCGGCCAACGCAACCCGCAGGTTGTTCAGCGTCAAGCTGTCCAATTCAACTGGCATATCGCTGCTGGCCATGGCGTCGGCCTGTGCCGGGTCAAACATGTCATAAAGTGGCTTGGCCTTACCGGACACGTCCAACTGAACAGTGGCCGGATCGCGCGGCAACACGGTACCCGGATCAAACATGTTCCAGATCATGTCGTTGATTGTCAGGTCGATAAAGTCGACGCTCAGACCAAAATCAGCGGGTTCTTCAGTTTTACCTACAGGCATCGCAAACCCGACGCCGTACTGAGCCAGCGCCAGTTCAACAGGGAACGGAAAGTCGCCACTGGTGACATTGATAGCCACATCGTTGGTTTCAGTATCATAGGCGATCGTCTGGCCGTTGACCTCACCCGTCAGCTTCGCCGTACCGGTGCTGACAGAACCGGCCAGCTGATCGCCGTCAGCATTGATATCGAATACATAATTGCCGCGCTCAATCTCATAGCCCCCTGCCGCGGCAAAGCCATCGACAAACAGGTTGTCAGGGTTTTCGAAATCGGCATCCAGTGGGATCGACATATCGGCCTGCATGGACATGCCTTCGATCTTTCCGCTGGCCACGACGTATTCACCTGCGTCGCCCGGCACCTCAATATCAACAATCAGGTCAAGCGAAGACATCGCCAGATCATAGGTCAGCTCGCGCAGATCACCGACCTCAGAGCTATAGGTGCCTGCCAGATCGTTCGCCGTCAGCTTCACGTCGCCGGTAAACGTGATGTCGCCATCCACAATATCCTGCAGCTCAATTGTGACTTGGTCAGACGAGATATCGTAATTCTTGATATTCTCATCACCGGTGACGACCATTTCCAGGTCTGATTGGCTGACCAGAACGGTGATCACGACGTCATCTTCAACGGTCATCACAATCGGATAGCTTTCGGCCATCGTAACAACCACGCTGCCATCGCCCTGCTCTGTAAAGGTCAGATCGCCCAGACTGGTGACAACTTTGACCTCGCCATCGTCCATGGTTGTGGTGATGTCGCGCACGACCAGCGTGTCACCCGACGCCTCTTCGGTGCCAACGGTGACATTGCTTTCACCATACATGTTCAGTTGCGCTTTCCAGTCTTCCCAGACTTGGGCTGCGGTCACATCAGCATTGGCGGCCCCGCCGACGACAAGGGCAGCGATGCAAGCCGCGCTGCGCAATTGAGTGGTGTAGGTCATTGAGAATTACCTTTCGTTATGTATCTTTCGGACCGATCCAAGCGTTCGTAGTATAAGGCAAGGGGCGGAATTGACGATTCAGTAAGTAGCCACCCCAAGCGCGGATCGAAAGGGATAACAGTGAAAAAGATGAATATGGTGGGGAAAACCGTACTCGTGACCGGTGCAAGCCGTGGGATCGGGGCCGCGGCGGGCCGCGCTTTCGCCGATGCCGGCGCAAATGTGGCACTGGTTGCCCGCACCACCGATGCCATTGCCGAACTGGCGGGCGAAATCGGGGAAAAGGCGCTTGCGATTCCCTGTGACGTGTCCCGCCATGCAGAGGTTGAGGCCGCAATTGACGCGACCGCCCGGACATTTGGTGGTCTTGACGTGCTGATCAACAATGCGGGCGTCATCGAACCCATCGGACATTTGGCTGAGACCGATGTCGAAGCATGGGCGCGCACGATCGATATTAACCTCAAAGGGGTCATGTACGGCATGCGTGCGGCGATGCCGGGCATGATCGCGCAGGGGCATGGCACGATCATCAATATCTCATCCGGCGCGGCCCACGGTCCGGTCGAAGGCTGGTCAGCTTATTGCAGTTCAAAGGCCGGGGTCTACATGCTGACCCGCATGGGAGACAAGGAAGCGCGCAACAAGGGCCTGCGCATCATGGGCCTGTCCCCCGGCACCGTTGCCACGGACATGCAGCGCGAAATCAAGGCGTCCGGCATCAACCCGGTCAGCCAGTTGGACTGGTCCACACATATCCCGCCAGAATGGCCGGCACAGGCGCTGTTATGGATGTGTACGGACGTGGCAGATGACTATCTGGGCACCGATATCAGCCTGCGCGAGGATGACATCCGCGAAAAGGTCGGGCTTGTATGATCCGCCACGACCGTGACGGCGATTTGTGGATCGTGACCATCGACAGGCCGGACAAGGCAGGCGCGCTGACCCGCGACATGTTGCTGGAATTGGCCGATATTGCGGAAGACGCCCAATCGGCCAAGGCGTTAATCCTGACCGGAACGGGCACGGTGTTCAGCGCTGGGGCCGATCTTGAGGCGGCAAAGGCCGGTCTGGCGACTGATCCGGTCTGGGAACGGTTGTCAGCGGTAATCGCAGCGATGTCTGGCCTGACCATCGCTGCCTTGAACGGAACCGTGGCCGGTGGGGCGTTTGGTATGGTGCTCGCCTGTGACCTGCGCATCGCAGTGCCCAAAGCGAATTTCTTTTATCCTGTGATGAAGCTGGGTTTCCTGCCCCAACCATCTGATCCGATCCGTATGGAACGGCTGGTCGGACCGGCCCGTACGAAAATGGTGTTGATGGCTGGTCAGAAAATCAGCGCGACAGAGGCCCAGGCCTGGGGGCTTGTGGACCGGATTGTAGATCCCGGTGACCTGATGCAATCGGCGCGTGGCCTGACGCAGAATGTATTGGCGGCGACAAACAACCATGTGGCCAGTATCAAAGGCATGATAGCAGGGGTTTGACGATCGGCATCGGGGGAACGAGTGATGGAACAAGCAGATAGCCTGATGGATCAGGCCCGCGCGGCATTCGATCAAGGGTTGATTTTGGCGCAGGAATGGTTGCTGTCACCGGCTGCATGGTCACAATTCGCGCTGCTGGTGGGGGCCTATCTGGTCGCGCGCCTGGCCAATCGGATCATTGCACCCCGTCTGACCCGGCTTCTGACGCCAGAGCCTGACAACAGCTCGATCATCGCCAAAGCCCGCCGTTTCGTTTTGATCTTTATGCCGCTGCTGTTGCCGCTGCTGGCTTATGGTTTCACTGCGATAGGCGAGGTTGTGACGCGATCCCTGTTCGGGTCCGGTGCCGTGATCGCCTTTGGCAAGCGCGTTTTCCTGTTCCTTGCGGCCCGGGCGCTAGCCAAACACATCATTCGGGACCCGTTCCTGAAATTGCTTGCCCGCTACGTGCTCGTGCCGGTCGCCGCACTCTACGCGCTGGGCTTTCTGGATCAGGTCATCGCCGCCCTGGAAGGAACCGTCGTCAGCCTTGGCAATATCAGCTTCTCTGCTTTGGCCATCATCCGTGGCCTCATCGCTGGCAGCCTGCTGTTCTGGCTGGGGCAATGGTCAAACACGCAATCGGTGGCCTATATCGAGAGGCAGCCGATGCGGCCCGCCATCCGGCAGTTGATCGTCAAGGTGGCCGAATTTGCGATTTTCGGCATCGCGTTCCTGCTCTTGATGAACATCATGGGGATCAGCCTCAGCTCACTGGCGATTATCGGGGGTGCTGTCGGTGTCGGCCTTGGCTTTGGCCTGCAAAAAATCGCGTCCAACTTCATATCGGGTGTGATCCTGTTGGTCGAAGGGCAGGCGACCGTCGGCGATTATATCGAACTGGACGGCGGCGAGGCGGGCACGATCATCAAGATGACCGCCCGCGCCACCATTCTGGAAACCTTTGACGGGCGCTGGATTGTCGTCCCGAACGAGGATTTCATCACCACCCGCGTCGTCAATTATTCCGACAGTGGATCGGCCAACCGGCTGGAGGTCGCGTTTTCTGTCAGCTACGACACCGATATCAACACGGTTCCGGCCATTATCGAAGCGGCCGTTGCAACCCACCCCGAGGTGTTGGACGATCCCGAGGGACCCGACTGCGAACTGCGTGGCTTCGGCGAAAGCGGGATCGATTTTGGCGTCGAATTCTGGGTCAACGGCATTGATGACGGCAAAAACAAATACGCCTCTGACGTGCTATTCCTGATCTGGAATGCATTGAAAAACAACGATATCGAAATCCCCTACCCACACCGTGTTGTCGAATTGAAAGGCACGTTGCCTGCGTGACAGATGCGCTTGTCATTGGGGCGGGTCCTGCCGGGTTGATGGCGGCAGAGGTTATGGCGAGCCATGGCTTGTCTGTCACTGTGGCGGACGCGATGCCGTCGGTGGGCCGCAAGTTTCTGATGGCAGGCAAATCGGGGCTGAACCTGACCAAATCCGAACCGATTGAGGCTGTGTTGGCCGCGTATGGCGACGCACCAGATGTCCTGAAACAAACCGTGGCCGATTTTGGACCCGACGCCGTGATGGGCTGGGCCGAGGGGCTGGGACAGCCCTTGTTCACCGGATCGACAGGACGGGTCTTTCCCAAGGCCATGAAGGCGTCGCCGCTGTTGCGCGCCTGGCTTGCGCGGCTGGATAGGCAGGGGGTCACCCTGAAAACACGCTGGCGCTGGCAGGGCTGGGATAGTGACCAATTCATCTTTGATACGCCGGACGGGCGCCACCTTATCGATCCGAAAGTCACTGTCTTGGCCTTGGGCGGCGCAAGCTGGGCGGGGCTCGGCTCTGATGGTGCGTGGGCGCGGTTTCTGCCTGATGCTGTTGCTCCGTTTGCCCCGGCGAACATGGGCTTCGTCGTGTCCTGGTCGCCTCATATGACGCGGTTCTGGGGCCAACCTGTCAAATCGACGATGCTGCGCGCGGGGGCGCTGACATCGCGTGGGGAATTCATCATCTCATCAAAAGGGATTGAGGGTGGCGGGATTTATGCCGTCTCTGCCGCTGTCCGCGACGGCGCGCCGTTGACGCTGGATCTGGCACCTGACTGGACGTTGGATCGATTGCGCGCGGCCCTGTCGCGCAGACGAAAGAAAGAAACGCTCACCAATCATCTGCGCAAGGCTTTGCGGCTTGATCCCGTGCATATCGCCCTATTGTCGGAGTTCGGGCGACCCTTCCCCGATGACCTTGCCCCATTGATCAAGGCGCTCCCGATACGGCACGATGGTCCGCGCCCGATGGATGAGGCGATTTCGACAGCCGGTGGAGTTCGCTTTGACGCGCTGACAGATGATCTGATGTTGCGGGACCGCCCCGGTGTCTTCTGCGCCGGCGAAATGCTGGATTGGGAGGCGCCGACAGGCGGCTACCTGATCACAGGTTGTCTGGCGACAGGGCGCCGGGCTGCCGCGGGGGCTGTCCGCTACGCGACGAAGCGGTAACGCTGCTTGTCCATCGGAAGCTTGCCGCCGTCGATCAGACGCAATTCCGGCGCATCGCGCTGATAAAGCGCGAGATCGGCGGCATATCTTTCACGGACCAGATCACAGCTTGCCTTGTCATAAAGCCGGGCAAGGCGCTGGCGGCCCAGATCGTGACAAGTACGATGCCCGAATGCAGGGCTGATCCCCAGACCGTTGAAAATGGGTGTCAGTTCCTCGGCCGCGTTGCTGGCGCGTACCATATGTGTGATCTGATCACCGCACCACGCGTCAGCTGACCACGCACCAAATCGGCGCCATCCGCGGCTGCCGCGATAGCCCGCACCGGTGCCATTTACGCGGGTTCCACGCAGCCAACGGTTGAATCGTGGCGGTTCAAACCCAAGGTGAAGGCGCGCGCGCCACACGGGATCGGCGATTGCCAGCCGGTAATAAAGCTGGGCCATCTTGGCGTATGGATTGCGGATGACCGCGATCCGGGTGTAATCCTCAAAGGCGAAATCCATTCTGTCAAACGCCTGTGCTGCCTCGGCAGGCGACATATCGCGATGCAACAAGGTTTTGCTGCAATTGCGGCGGTTTGATGGGATGGGTTGATCGAGCCAAGGTTGCAGCGCGTGGGAAATCCACGAGCAGGTACCTAACGGGTCCGGAAACAGGACAAACTTGTAACGATGTGACACTAACATAGGTTGAGTTGATGGCAAAATTATTAACAAAGTATTTACACGCATAGCGGGTATTGAAAAATAGGTAAGACTGACGTTTGGCATTCGGGATTCCCAAACCGGCAGCATCAGGATAGACCTTAGGCATTACGTCGAATGGGGAGCGTGTTATGCCAAAAGGCATTTGTCTGGTGTCATCGGTTGCAACTGCAATTGCGACGGGCGCCATCGGTCAAGAGGTAACAGCGACCTATTCGCTTTACGGGACACCTGGTCTGCTGGAAATGCCCACAGCGCAAAGCGCGCCGGAAAACGCGTTGGCGGCCACGTTCTCATATACAGAAGGGCTTGGGCAGGTAACCCTGACCTTTCAGGTTAACCAGCGCCTTTCGGCCAGCTTTCGTTATGCAAATGTCGAACTGTTCAACGATCCCCCTGAAAGCGGAACAGAGCGCGAGGTTGAACGGGGGTTTGACCTGCAATACCGGTTCAACAACGAAACGACCTATGTGCCGGCCATCGCTGTGGGCCTGCGCGACTTTCTGACCCCCGGTCGGTTCCAGTCAGAATATGTCGTGGCATCGAAATCATTCGGTGACAATCTGATTGTGACGACGGGTATTGGCTGGGGCGCGATGGGCACCCGTGACGGGTTCGCCAACCCCCTTGGTGGCGATTTTGAGGTCCGCCCCACCCCCGATCTGCCCGGCGGTCAACTTGGGTCCGACCAATGGTTCCGGGGCGATGCAGCGATTTTCGGTGGGGTGGAATATCAGATCAATGACCGGTGGGGCGTCAAGGCCGAGTACTCGACAATCGACTACACCGAAACCGCCTTTGGCGTGGTGCGCGAAACAGAGTCTCCGGTCAACTACGGGCTGACCTACAGACCGCGCCCCGGCGTCCAATTGGGGTTGTCTTATCTTTATGGCACGCAGCTTGGCGTCTCGGGCAGCTTCGAACTGAACCCCAACGCGCGTGCCACCGGAAGCGGGCTCGACAAATCGCCCCCGCCCGTCAAGGTCCGACCTGCCGATAGCTTGGCCGCGCAAAGCTGGGACAGAACCGCCTTGCCCGATAGGGCACTGCGCCGGGCGTTGGGCGGATTGCTGGAAATCGAAAACATCACCCTGACGGGGCTGGAGCTGACCAATACCACCGCGCGGGTTCGCTACATCAACAGCTCTTTCCGGTCAGAGGCGCAGGCGGCAGGCCGCACCGCGCGCATGATGACGCAGGTGATGCCGCCCTCCATCGACACGTTCATTCTGGAACCCGAACGCCGTGGTATCCCAATCTCAGCCATCACCATTTCGCGGCGGGATATCGAACAACTTGAAAATCGCGCAGGCGGCACGGCGGCCATGCTCGACCGGTCCGGGTTCGGCGATGCGGGCGGCTCGCAAGGGCTCGATGCCGTGGCATCGGACGAAAACGCTTTTTCCTGGGGTCTTGGCCCTTACTTCCGGATCAACCCGTTCAGCAATGATGGCTCTGTTGATGTCGATCTGGGGCTCAGCCTGCGTGGGGTCTATCGGATCAGGCCCAATCTGGTGCTGTCCGGGGCCATCGAACAAAGCGTGGTGCCCCCCGAAGATGACCCGACAGGCGTGGAGCGGACACCGGACATTCAAAACGTCCGGTCCGACGGCAGCCTTTACGGCAATGACGGCGTGCCGGTTTTGGCAAATCTGACGCTGAACCAGTTCTCCCGCCCCGGCACCAATCTCTATGGCCGGGTCAGCGTCGGCTATCTGGAACGGATGTTCGGTGGTGTGTCGGGTGAGCTGTTGTGGAAGCCCGTCGAAAGCAGTTTCGGACTGGGGATCGAAGTCAATCAGGTCGCACAGCGTGATACGGATATGGGTTTTGGGTTCGACGAATATGACTATGACGTCACCACCGGACATGTGTCGGCCTATTACGACCTTGGCAACGGGTATCACACGCAACTGGATGTGGGTCGCTATCTGGCGGGCGACTGGGGGGCGACTGTTTCGGTTGATCGCGAATTCGACAATGGCTGGGTGATCGGGGCCTATGTGACCCAAACGGATATGTCTTACGAGGATTTCGGCAGCGGATCCTACAACAAGGGTGTGCAGGTCACGATCCCACAGGATTTCTTTACCGGGACAACGACGCGCGGAAGCTACGGCAATACGTTCCGCACTAGGGTCGGCGATGGCGGGGCACGGTTGCAGGTCGATGGGCGTTTGTACGACGTTGTGCGGGAAGGTCACCTGCCCGATCTGTCCGACACTTGGGGGAGGTTCTGGCGATGACACTGTCCAAATGGTTTATGGCTGCCGGCGCGGTCTTAATCGGATTATCCGCTTGCGGGCCCTTGAACGAAGGCAGCACAGCATCGCAACTGGGTGGTCTGGTGATGGGGCGGGTCACCGGGGCAGAGACACAGCCGGTGCCTGGTTCATCTGTGCCGCAGGACCAGATTTTGTCCAACCCGGGCAAATACATAAGGGTCAACATACGTGACCTGAACCGGTGGGATACCAGCGTGCAGGCTGGCAGCAATGCAAATCGGGCCACCTGGGTCGATAGTGCCAACATCAGCGTGACATTCGAAAACGGGATTGTTGTCGCGACCCGCGGTCTGGTGCGCGATTTGATGGCAGCGGACGTATCGCAATCATGGGCGGCAATTCGCTCAGGCGGTGGTGAAGCGCAGCGTGTGCATGAATTTCTGACGAATATGGACGGAATTTCGACGGAACTGTTGCAGTGCCGCATCGCTTCGCAAGGGCGAGAAGTCGTCGAAAGGCTGCAAATCAAGCAGAATACGACCCGTTTTGAAGAAAAATGCGGAAATGAAAACCTGCAATTCGCCAATGTTTATTGGGTAAATGACGCAGGGACAATTATTCGCAGCCTTCAGGCCATCTCACCCGATGCCGGATACCTTCAAATCGACATCTTCTAAACTATTCCATGGTATCTTGGATTTTGCCTACTGTGCTGATTTAATGCGCGAATGTGGGGCGGCGAAAGGCCGTCGTCCACCCGTGCATTAATGGAGTACCGACATGCGCCTTACAACTACGCTCGCCGCCGCAGCCGCTCTGGCTGTTTCTGGATTTGCCGCCAATGCTGGTGGTATGTCACCTGAAGTGATGGAAGCCCCCGTCGTCATCGTTGACGAACCAGCACCAGCCGGGTCTTCGATCAACAGCACCTACCTGATCCTTGGTGTTCTGGCTGCCCTGCTGATCGCAGCTGCCGTGAACGCAAACGACTAAGTCGAAAAACAAAAATAACAATTGATCGGCCGGCACATGTCGGCCGTTTGGAACAAGGGAAAATAAACATGCGCTTTGCAACTACACTTGCTACAGCCGCCGCACTGTCGGTTTCCGGTTTTGCCGCACAGGCTGGCGGTCTTGACCCCGTTGTCATGGACCCACCCCCAGTGATCGTTCAAGAGCCTGAACCAGCCGGCTCCTCGATCAACAGCACATACCTGATTGTAGGCGTTCTGGCCGCTCTGCTGATTGCAGCTGCCGTGAACGCAAACGACTAAGCGAAAACTGTCTTGGAACTGGCGGTTGCGCCAGTTCCAATTCGGATCTTATTGCTGCCTGACAGCATGATTCCCGCAATACCCCAATAACACCGCAGATTTCGCCGCCACTGCGGGTTCAGTATTGCCGCCCCAATCAACTGCCGATAACTTATTCATTATTCGTCGGTTCTTATTTTCGACAGGGATACACAGAGTGCGAAACTTCAAAGCGACAGTATTGGCTGCATCTATTTGCCTAAACGGGTCATTGGCGCATGCTGGTGGCTTGGCCACTCCTGTAGAAGAACCAACCGTCGCCGCACCCGCAGCGCCCTTTGATCCTCCACAGGGATCGGTGAATGGCGGCTATCTACTGCTAGGTGCGTTTGCACTGATGGCACTGGCTGCCGCGAGCCAATAGACACCTAACGCCGCGCCATCATCGCAAGACGAATAAGGGTCCGCTCCATCAGCGCACTTTGCGGGGCTGTATTGGCGGACCGCAGCTGCAAATCAACATCCGTGAGCGCCGTTAAAGCCCGTTCCAGCCTGTCGCGGCCCCAGTGGCCCGCCTGCCTGGCGATCTTGTCACGCCGCGGGCCGAAAACCGGCGGGCGTAACCGCCCGACACCGGCGGCAGGTCCGCCGGGATCGGATGCCACTGTGTGGAGCCTGCGAAAGTGGCGCATCGCGCCTATGCATAAGGTCACCGGTGTGACGCCCTGTGCATAGAGATTGCGCAGTACCGGACCCAGCTGATCCGCTTGACCCAGCGATACGACCTCCAACACGTCATCCACATCGACCTCAGCCGATTGGGGGGCATTCGCCATCACATCGGCAATGGTCAACGGCGTCGCGTCGCCACGCTTGTAAAGGCTGATCTTCTCAATTGTCTGTCGAAAATCGCCCGGTTCCAACGACCCGGCCAGGGACATCAGGGCGTCCATCACATCGCGATCAGGCGTGTCGATGCCCGATTGCGCCAGCGTCTGCTTAATATCCGCCACGGTGGGCGGGTCGTCGTAGATCCCTATGGCCACCGCATTGCTGTGACCTTCAAAGGCCTTGCGCAGCGCCGATTTGGCCGTCAACTGCCCCGCCGTGACAACGATCTGGGCATCGCCCGGCTTCCAATCCTGAAGCGCTGCATCAAGCACCTTGGTCAACCCGTCAGTCGCATCCTCAACAAAGGCGACCCTGTGCCCCGGAAAGAACCCTTGCGCCTTGATTGCATCATCCAGCAAGGCAGGATCCTTGCGCAGGTCGGCGGCATTGATGCGGGTCAGGCGCATCTCTTCCTCGCCAGCGGGTCCAACCAGTGCGGCAATCGCCTCTTGCCGTTTGTCCGCCACCCGCATGGGGTCCGCACCAAAGATCAGCAGACCCGTATGCCCCGGATCAGGCTTGCGGAAATAGGCTGTCGCGGCGTTCCCGGTCAGTTTCATTGTGAAAGATCGTTGGACAGGATCAGCAAGCGGCTGACGATCATATCGGCCAGCGCAATAGACAGGCGGGCATTGGCATCAGTACTCGCGGCTTGTGTTGCCACAGTGGTCCCGGTTGCGGCATAGCTGGTGAAGCTTTCAGATTTACCCTCGGCTGCGATTTGACCGGTCGCAATTGCACGCAGGGACCAATCGGCACGGCCCACCACGTTAAAACGCACCGTGTCACCCGCGGCGGTGATCGCCGCGGGTTGGCTGTTCTGGGAAAGCGCAACGCGCAGTTCGTATCGGGCGTTCTGCGACACACCTAGTCGTTGTTCCAACCGCTCACGCAGGCGATACCCGGCAACGGTTTCATCTGTCTGAAATGTCACAAGACCGCGCAGTGCAGATCCATCGCTATAGACTGGCGCAAAGCCGCAGCCGCCCAAGGCCAAAAGGCCTAAAGCGGCGGCGCGGCGAGAGATGCGATCAGATGACAATGTTCACGATCCGCCCTGGCACCACAATCAATTTCTTAGGGCTGGCACCGTCCAGCGCGCGCGGGACGGCATCAAGCCCCATGACGATCTCTTCAACCGCGTCCTTGCTCGCGTTCGGTGCCACCTGAATTTCAGCCCGCCGCTTGCCGTTGATCTGTATCGGCATGGTGATCATGTCTTCGACCAGCATGGCAGGATCGGCAACAGGCCACGGCGCAGTGGTGATCAGCCCCTCTTCGCCCAGCATGGACCAGATTTCCTCGGACAAATGCGGTGTCATCGGCGACATCATCTGCGCCAGCGCCTTGGCCGCGGCACGTTTCACCGTACCGCCCGCCTTGGACTTTGCCAGAACATTGGTAAACGCATAAAGCTTGGCAATCGCGGCATTAAAGCCGAACGTCTCAATGCCCATCGTCACATCATGGATTGTGCGATGTATCGCGCGGGTCAATTCGTCATCACCCTCTGCGGTTCCATCCGGCATGTCCGCGATCTCGGTCACGATACGATGGACACGGTTCAAGTGCTTGTACGTCGCCTCGGCCCCAGCGGCGGTCCATTCCACATCCCGCTCCGGCGGACTGTCGGACAGCACGAACCAACGGGCGGTATCTGCCCCGTACTTGGCCAAAATATTGTCAGGATCGACGACATTCTTTTTGGATTTGGACATCTTTGCGGAGGGGATGACATCCACAGCTTCGCCGGTAGCACCCAGCCGCGCACCACTTTCGGTCCATTCAATATGTTCCGGCAGGTGATAGACGGGTCGATCCCGCTCATCGCGGGTGACATAGATTTCATGCGTCACCATGCCTTGGGTGAACAGCGCATTGAACGGCTCTTCCGTGCCTTGCGGCAAATGCCCGGTCATCTGCATGGCGCGGGCAAAGAACCGGCTATACAGCAGATGCAGAATGGCGTGTTCGATACCCCCGATATACTGGTCCACATTCATCCAGTATGACGCATCCTCCAGATCAGTAGGCGTCTCTGCATGAGGGGCGGTAAAGCGGGCAAAGTACCATGAACTGTCCACAAACGTGTCCATCGTGTCCGTCTCTCGACGGGCGGGCTTACCACAGGACGGGCAGGCGCAATCGCGCCATGTCGGATGGCGGTCCAGCGGGTTGCCCGGAATGTCGAAACTGACATCGTAAGGCAACTCCACCGGTAAGTTTTCCTTCTTCTCGGGGATCACACCACAGTCATCACAATGGACAACAGGGATCGGACAGCCCCAGTAACGCTGCCGGGACAATCCCCAGTCGCGCAGGCGGTATTTGACCTGGGCGGTGCCCAGATCATGCGCCTCGAAGTAATCGATGGTCGCGTCAATCGCCTCCTGGCTGGTGCATTCGGAAATCCCGGCGAAATGGTCGATGAACACCACCTTGTTGGTCTTCGGTGGCACCAGTGCCTCATCAGCGACGTCCACATCTTCGCCGGGCATATGGAACGCGTTACGGACCGGCAAACCGTATTTGCGGGCAAAGTCCAGATCGCGCTGATCATGGGCCGGGCAGCCGAAAACGGCACCGGTGCCGTAATCCATAAGAACAAAGTTCCCGACCCAGACAGGCAGTTCCTGATCTGCATAAATCGGATGCTTGACGCGGATGCCCGTATCAATCCCCTTCTTCTCGGCCTTCTCCATCGCCGCCTCGGTCGTGTCCATCTTGCGGGTCTCGGCGATGAACGCGGCCAGTTCGGGGTTCTCCTCGGCCATGGCAACTGACACCGGGTGTTCCGGTGAAATCGCGACAAAGCTGGCACCGCGCATCGTGTCGGGGCGGGTCGAATAACACAAAATCGCGTCGCCATCATCGGTGCGATGGAACGGAATCTCGATCCCCCGCGACTTGCCGATCCAGTTCGACTGCATCAGCTTGACCTTGGCGGGCCAGTTATCCAGCGTATCAATCGCGGTCAGCAATTCCTCGGAATAGTCGCTGATCTTGAAAAACCACTGCACCAGTTCGCGCCGCTCAACCTCGGCCCCCGAACGCCAGCCTTTGCCGTCGATTACCTGTTCATTGGCCAACACGGTCATATCGATCGGATCCCAGTTCACGACCGCCTTCTTGCGATAGATCAGCCCCTTTTCCAGAAAGTCGATGAACAGGGCCTGCTGCTGGCCATAATATTCTGGGTCACAGGTCGCGAATTCGCGCGACCAGTCAATCGACAGGCCCAGCGGCTTCATCTGCGCCTTCATGTCGGCGATGTTCTGATAGGTCCAGTCCTTGGGGTGCCCGCCTGATGCCATGGCTGCATTTTCGGCCGGCATCCCAAAGGCGTCCCAACCCATTGGGTGCAGGATGTTATGGCCGGTCGCCAGCTTGTAGCGGGCAATCACATCGCCCATCGTATAGTTGCGCACATGGCCCATGTGGATGCGGCCGGACGGATAGGGGAACATCTCCAGCACGTAGTATTTCGGCTTGTCCGCACTGCGCACAGCCTTGAACGTCTCGGCCTCGGCCCATGCGGCCTGCCATTTCGCCTCGATCTCGGCGGGATTGTAAGTGGTCATATCATGATCTCTCAAACGGGAAACGCCGGGCGAGGTGGCCCGGCGCTATTCATAATCGGGCGGGTTGCCGATGGCTATAGGGCACCGTCGGCAATGCGTAGCTGGCGGGCGCGCGATAGGATCGCATCCTCGATGGCGCGCTGCGTCTCAAGCGCGACGGGACCGTTGCGCGACTGCAGGGCCACGTTCAGCGAACGGGCGTCCAAGGCAGGATCGGTCACCTGGATAGTCGCACGATAGGCGCGGCCGCTTCCGGGCGGCGTGCCAAACCCGGTTGAGATAACGCCCGTGAAGGGGTCAGCCGTCTGAACCGGCAGGAAGCTGAGCACATCAAGGGACGCAGCCCACAGATACCGGTTCACGGCGACATTTTCAGCACCGCGCGGGGTCGGGGCCGGGCCACCACCACAGGCAGCCAGCGCACCAATGAGCAGAACCATCAGGCTTGCACGGGCAAGACGTATCATCGCAATCAAAGCATTTCCCCCTGCGGGATCAATTCACGTTGGCCGAATATGTAGCGAAGGGGCGGCACTGTCACAAGCGGATATCCAAAAGGCCATGCGCCAAAAAGAAAGAGCGGCCCCAAAGGACCGCTCTGACTAAGTTCGATATATGTTTCGCTTAGAATGCGAAGGACAACTCGATAGTTGTACCGTTCTGGTAGTCGTCGGCACCGATTTCGTCTTCGTTGTCGTTGTCGTCATCTTCAGCATAGGAGACGAGCAGCTCTGCACCACCACCAAGGTCGTAGGTCGCAGCAACGTAGTAGTCTTCGTCGCCTTCGTTGTCATTCAGAACACCAGCAAAGACGGACAGACCGTTGCCAACGTCATAAGACCCTTCCAGGCTCCACTTTTCAGTGCCCTGGTCGTCCTGGTAGTCAGCAGTGACAGCAATTGGACCGTCAGCGTAGGCAACATTCAGACCGTAGTTATCTTCAGGATCGCCAGCACCATCTTCAGAAACGTAGTAGGCTGTCGCTGTTACTGGGCCAAATGGATATGCGATTTTGACACCAGTCGACTGCTCGTCGGCATTGGTTTCTTCAGCATATGCAACGGTCACGGTTGCACCAGCGAAAGTACCAGCAACGGAGATACCAAACACTTCATCAGTGTTGAAGTCACCGTTTTCGTCGCTTGGATCATAGTCCTCTGGGTCGGCAGTGTCGTCCGCATCGCCATCTGCAACCGACTCTTCCTGATAGGCTGCGGCAATAGTCACCACACCAAACTCGGCAGACATACCAAAGGAAAGCTGATCCACATCATCATCGTATGCGTTGAATGTGTCAGTACCCTCGTCAATGCTGACAGGGTCAGCATCAGCGTCGGTCAGCACGTATGAAACCGATGCGGAGACCGGACCAATGTTCACGTCACCACGGATCGCGCTTTCGCCATCAGCTTCGGAGAAGCTGTCGCCTTCCATGTCGCCAGCGGAAACCCAGTGAGTTTCAGCAGCAAAGGATGTATCGCCGATAAAGATACCAGCATTTTCAGACTCAAGCGAAGCAACCCACTCGTCGCTGCTCAGCGTTGCACTGTTGTTGGGGTCACCAACAATATCGATCTCAAACGATGTCGATGCGGTCAGACCGTTGTCCAGTGTGGCGGACATTGTCACATCGATGTCGGTGTTCCAGTAGAAACCCTGCTCGTCATCGTTGAAGTCCGGGTTGTCGCCAGCAAGTGGATCACCGTCGATGAAAAGTGCGTTGTCGCTTGGATCGCTGTCGTTGAAACCGATCTCTGTGTTACCGCTGAAGGTAATGGATGTGTGGCCATCAGCAGCAGCGGCACCAGCGAAGGCGACCAGAGCTGTCGTGGCAAGAAGGATGCTTTTCATGGATATTTTCCCTCGTGTTTTTTGCATTCCCAAGAATGCCAGATTTACTAGCATTGCGGACTACCTGCGCCTTACCGCCTGCACACTCAAGCAATTTGGGCGGCTTTATGTCCTGTGATCCGGAAATGATGCATCAAGGACACACAGCGTTTTGGCCCATGACAACAGGGGCAAATCACCTTATTTCAGGCCGAAACACAGCGTGATCCTTATTTTTCGGAGCCTCCCATGCCTCTCGCCGATATTCAGGCCCGTATCAGTGCCGCTTGTGATGCCGCAGGGCGTAACACCCAAGATGTAGAGTTAATCGCTGTATCAAAGGTGCAGCCGCTTGACCGCGTGCAGGCGATTCTCGACGAAGGGCACCGGATTTTTGGCGAAAACAAGGTGCAAGAGGCAGCTGGCAAATGGCCGGCCTTCCGCGAGCAATATGATGACATCATCCTGCACCTCATCGGCCCGCTGCAGACCAACAAGGCCCGACAGGCGATGGAGCTTGCACAAGCGATCCATACGGTCGACCGGCCCAAGCTGGCCAACACCCTCGCGCGATTGGCACAGGAAACAGGGGCATGCCCTGATCTGTTCGTTCAGATCAACACCGGGGAAGAGCCGCAAAAATCCGGTGTTCTGCCGCAAGAGGCCGATGCGTTCATTGCAGATGTCCGCGCGCTGAACCTGCCGCTGGTCGGCCTGATGTGCATCCCGCCGGTCGAGGAAGAACCCGCACTGCATTTCGCCCTTCTGGCCAAGATCGCCGAACGCAATGGGTTGCGTGGCCTGTCGATGGGGATGAGCGGTGATTTCGAAACCGCCATCGCGCTTGGGGCTACGCATATCCGGGTCGGATCCGCGATCTTTGGTGAGCGTGTTTACGATTGAGCACACCATACAGCCCACCCCAAGATCCGCTGACAATCCTGCACGACGATCATCAGGTGATCGTGGTCGATAAACCCAGCGGGCTGCTTTCCGTGCCAGGCAAGGGTCCGGACCTTGCCGATTGTCTTTTGACGCGGGTTCAGGCGGCCTTTCCGACCGCATTGCTGGTACATCGGCTTGATCGTGACACCTCCGGCGTGATGATCTTTGCGCTGACACCGCATGCGCAGCGGCATCTGGGGCTGCAATTCGAAAAGCGGCAAACCAAAAAGACCTATATTGCCCGGGTCTCCGGGCAGATGATGGAAAAGACCGGCACCGTTGATCTGCCGCTGATTGTCGACTGGCCAAACCGGCCAAAGCAGATGGTTGATCACGAAAACGGCAAACAGGCCATCACAGACTGGCGGGTTGTTCGCAGTACGACAGACGAAACGCGGGTCAGGCTGATGCCTCGCACAGGCAGGTCGCATCAGTTACGGGTGCATATGCTGGCGATCGGTCACCCGATCCTGGGCGATCCATTCTATGCGACCGGGGCGACGCGCGACCATCCACGGCTGATGTTGCATTCCGAAACACTGCAGTTCCGGCACCCCGATGGTGGGCAGGGCGTGCGCATGACTGCGAAATGCCCGTTTTAAGTGGCGATGAAGTTCTGAATGGCCTCGACCTCACTCTCCACAATCTCATGCCCGCCCGGATGCCAATGCAGATCTACATCGGCGCCCTGCGCTTGCAGGTAATCTGCCAGTGTCTGTGTCAGCGGGGCAGGACAAATCGGATCAGCCTGCCCGGCAGTTATAAGGATACGGCGACCAGCCAAGCCCGGTTGCGGGGCCGGTCCCCATGGGATCAGCGGATGCATCAGGATCAGATCATCCACCAAGTCAGGGACCTGCAATGCGACAGAAGCCAGAATGTTGGCACCATTCGAATAGCCTAGTCCTATCACGCGGGACGGCTCTAACCGTTCCCGCTCAGCCGCAATGAAATCGGCCATCGCTGTGCTACGCTTTGCCAGATCACCCATATCGTACTGACCCTCCGCCATGCGGGCAAAGTAACGTAGCGCCCCATGTTCCGACACATCACCGCGCGGCGACGTGACATGCGCGGTGGGCATCAGTTGGCGGGCAAAGCTGTGAAACTGGTCCTCGGTTCCGCCGGTGCCATGAAATGTCAGGAACAGCGGTTGTCCCGCTGCTCCTTTGCTGCGTCTTGCGACATAGGTCATGTCAGTCCTCGATCGGCTCCAGCATGGATTCCAGCCTGGCCCGCAAATGTTCGTGCTGACTGGGCAGTTTCAACGCCTCGCCCAGATGTGCGGTATCCTCGTCACGATCAAAACCGGGTTCGTTGGTGGCCACCTCGAACAGGACGCCACCGGGGCTGCGGAAATAGATCGCATAGAAATAGTCGCGATCAATGACCGGGGTCACCTGATACCCAGTGTCGATCAAAGCCTCGCGGACCTCAAGCTGACGCGCCCGGTTCTCGACTGCAAAGGCGATATGATGCACTGACCCTGCACCTTGCAGGGCGGCCTGCGCATCAGGCAGTCTTTCAAGGTCGATGGCATTCGCCTCATTCCCGCCGGGCACGATGAACCGGGTGATGTTGCCCTCGGTCTCGGATTTCTCGTACCCCATGAACTGCAGCAGTTCCTGACTGACCGAACCGTCACGCAGACGCATATCGGCAGAATGAAAGCCACGGATCGCCATCGCATCGCTGACACCGCCGCCGGTCCATGGCGCGCGCTCGTCGTCGCTTTCTACCAAGGCAAAGGCGTCGCCATCGGGGCCATCGAACAATACACGCTTCTGGCCAAACCGGGCGTCTTGCGACAGGCCCTGCACATCAAATGTTGCAAGGCGGTCCATCCAGGCCGCGGCGGTTCCCGTCGGAACGCTGAATGACGTCCGGCCAACCTCCCCAACACCATGCCGACCACGGCTTGCGTTTGGGAAGGGAAAGTAGGTCATAACGGTGCCAGGCGATCCTGCTTCGTCGCCATAATACAGGTGATAGACATCGGGCGCGTCAAAGTTCACCGTCTTCTTGACCCGACGCAGGCCAAGCACATTGGTAAAAAACGCATTGTTTTCGCGGGCATCACTCGCCAGCGACGTGACGTGATGCAGACCTTTGATCTGTTTGAGCATCTCAAGACTCCTATCTGTTTGAATAGATAGATAGCGAAAAAGAAGCCGCACTAAACGCCGACAAGCGCACCGCTTTGGTGCACTTGTGCACATGACGGTGCGTGTATCAGGTCTTGAGAACGCGATCCGTCAGGTTCAGGCGGTTGGCGATAATCGGAGCCATCGCATTTGCCAATGCAGGATCATTCGCTGTCAAAAGTTCAAGCTCGTCCAGCCTGTTCGTCGCGATCAGTTGCAGCGCATCCTGCCGGACTGTCCCATCCTGTCGCCGGGGAAGTGACGTAACCGGCTGTAAAAGTTCAGCCTGCGTCGGCGGGACTAGCGCGCGTAGCGCGTCAGGCCCCAGATCCGTTTCAACAAAAGCATAGATGCCAATACCTTGGGCCGGAAGCGCATAGGCGCAAAGCACGACATCGTTCACCGCCGCATGCGCCTGCAATGTTTCAACGACAGCCGCGCCGTCTTTTGTCAGACGATCCTCAAGCCCCTCGCTATCAGACCAATTCATCAACCGGCGCGTGACAAAGTTATACAGGCGCTTGCCCGTCGCCATCCAGATCCGCGATGGCAGCGACTTGCGCGCGAGCATCGCCTTTTCCGAGGCGGTCAGCAGGTGCGGCGCAAAGGCACGTTTCTGCTTGAGAAGATGGCGCAAATCCTCGCGGGCCATCACGCGGAACATCTTGCCCTTGCGGCGATGGACACTGGCCAGTTGAAAATCAATCACCGCAGCAAAGCCATCCGGCGTGCGCAGCCAGTTCTGCGGCTTGGCAACGTCATTATGTGTGACGCCGCGCCGACGCATATCGCGAAGAAGCCGCTTGGCATCGCGGAACCATTCCGGATCATCGGGCTTGGCAAGCTGCAATGGCGTACCTTCTGTCCAGGTACGCAACAGACCCACCTGATCCACCCGAAGCAGTTGCGGCACACCGTCAATCCCCGCCACAGCACGCAAACCGCGAATTTCTTTGCGCGCCAGAAACCATGCAACAGGGCGGACCCAGACGGGCACGCCATCCAGCTTGCGCAACACGACCTTGCATTGCGGATCCTCGGCCAGATGTCCGGAAATCGTTTCGGAAAAAACGTCCCGCTTGTGCACCGTTTCGGGTACAAACGTGTGATTTTGGGTCGGTTCGATCATCAACGAAACCTGAATACTCGGGGCGGCCCGATGCCGCCCCGGCTGATAAAAACGGCTGCTACCGTCCGATTAGCTGGCTTCGCCGGACCAGCCGGAAATGGCTTTGACCTCTAGGAATTCCTCAATCCCCCAGACACCGCCTTCGCGCGCGCGCCCGGACATCTTGACGCCACCAAAGGGCGAGCCGGCGCCGCGTGCCTGACCATTCATCTCGACCATGCCGGACCGTAGGGCACGCGCCATACGGTTGCGTTTTGCGCCATCCTGCGACTGGACATAATTGGTCAGACCATAAGGTGTATCATTGGCGATCTCGACCGCCTGTTTTTCATCCTCAAACGGAATGATCGACAGAACCGGGCCAAAGATTTCCTCGCGGGCGATGCGCATCTGATTATCGACATCAGCAAAGACGGTCGGGCGCACATAATAGCCCTTGTTCATCCCCTCTGGCAGGCCGGGGCCACCGGCGACCAACCGGGCACCTTCCTTGATGCCCACCTCGATCATGTCCTGTATCTTGCCCCATTGGGACTTGTTGACAACCGGGCCGATATGCCGACCGGGTTCCGACGCAGGGCCGACACCGATCTTGCCAGCAATCTCAGCAGCCGTCTCAACCGCCTGATCATAGATTGATCGTTCGACCAGCATCCGGGTGGGCGCATTGCAGGACTGGCCCGAGTTGTTCATGCAGTGAATCACACCGCGCTTGATCGCCTTCTCATCGGCGTCAGCAAAGACCACATTGGCACCCTTGCCGCCCAGTTCCAGCGTTACACGCTTCAGCGTTTCTGCCGCAGCGGCCGAGATTGCCTTGCCCGCCCGGGTCGAGCCGGTGAAGCTGATCATGGCGACATCCTCGTGCCGTGACAATTGGCTGCCCACACCGGCACCATCACCATTGACCAGATTGAACACCCCCGCCGGCACACCGGCATCATGGACGAATTCCGCAAACAAGAGCGACGATAGCGGGGCTTCCTCCGATGGTTTCAGCACAATCGTGCACCCGGCCAGAAGCGCGGGGATCACCTTCAGCGTGACCTGGTTCATCGGCCAGTTCCATGGGGTGATCAGGCCAACAACGCCAATCGGCTCCATCGCGATGCGATCATTGGGGGCATGGGGGCCAAGGGGCCGGATCCATTCAATCTCGTCAAAGGCGGTCAGAAAACCCTTCAGATGCCAGGGCAAACAGGGGGCCTGACTGTCGCGTGCCATGTCGATAGGCGCGCCCATCTCAAGACTGATTGCCTTGGCCATTTCCTCTTTACGGGCCTCATACTGATCCAGAATGGCGCTGACATATTTTGCGCGTTCCGCAGGCGGGGTGGCGGCCCATGCCGGAAAGGCGGCGGTCGCCGCGCCAACAGCAGCATCCGTATCCGCCTGATCGCCCAGCGAAATCACGGCACAGACATCTTCGGTCGATGGATCAATCACCTCGAAATCGCGCGATTTGGCCGGTGCAACCCATGCGCCATTGATGTAGAAATTGCGATTTTCGATCATGCGAATGCTCCTGATGAATTCGGGGAACTATTGGCACTCGCCCCGTTGCAGTGCAAGCGCCTGTGGTACTACCTGTCGTCTCTCCCTATATTGACGTAAAGACACCGCATTTAAAGGAGAAACGCGATGGGCCTGCGCATCAACGATACTATCCCCAATCTGACGGTCGAGACGGATCAGGGAACATTCGCACTGCATGACTGGATCGGCGATAGCTGGGCGATCCTGTTTTCGCATCCCAAGGATTTCACGCCTGTCTGCACGACCGAATTCGGGGCAGTGGCCCAACTGGCCGACGAATGGGCAAAGCGCGGCACCAAGGTGATCGGTGTCAGTGTTGACGGGGTTGAGGATCACAAGAAGTGGAAAGGCGACATCGAAAAGGTCGGCGGCGCGCCTGCCGGTTTCCCGATCATCGCCGATGATGGGCTCGAAGTTTCCAAAGCGTTCGACATGCTCCCGGCCGAGGCTTACCTGCCCGACGGGCGCACCCCGGCTGACAGCGCGACGGTGCGGTCGGTCTTTATCATCGGACCCGACAAGCAGCTGAAACTGTCGATGACCTACCCGATGACGGTCGGTCGGAACTTTGCTGAGGTGCTGCGCGCACTCGACGGGCTGCAGACATCAATTGGCAAAGGCGTGGCGACACCGGCGAACTGGAATGTCGGCGATGACGTAATCATCCCTGCGACCGTCAGCAACGAAGACGCAAAAGCCAAGTTCGGCGATTTCACGACAGTGTTGCCGTATCTGCGGACAACCAAACTGAAGGACTAACGCAAAAAGGGCCGCGGTAATGATCCGCGGCCCCTGATTTTCTCAGGATCAGAACTGGTAGCTGACCGTAAAGGCCAGATAGGGCAGAACGACAATGTCTTCTGCATCGCTTTTGGCTTCCTGAACATCAGGATCGTTGTCGATCTCGTCCTGCGCGCTGGGGTCAGACGCGGTGTAATCGAGGGCCAATCCGCCTGTCAGGATCAGACCCGCCTCTGGGGTCAACGTCCAACCGTCAGCAAATCCCCATTCGTAACCGGTGCTGATCATCGGTGCGATTTCGTTTTCGAATTTGACCGAAATTGTCGCATCTTCTGTTGTCAGGCCAACATCGACAGAGCCTGTGGCGCTAATCTCGTTCTGTGAAAACATCAGACCGCCCGAGATCCGCCAGTCACCCTGATTTGGGTAGTAATCAGCCAGAACAGCAAGACCGCCCAGTTCGATGGAGCCTTCAAATGTTTCATCTTCGTCGGTCTCTTCATAGCTTTCGTCGATGCCGCCGATAAAGACGCCGCGCACGCCAAAAGAAGGATCAATGCGGTAAGCCGCTTCAACATTTCCGCCAAGTGACGAGAAACCGATACCGGCCGAGATATCGCCTGCGTCTTGGGCGCTGGCAGCATTTGCACAAAGTGCAAGTGTCGCAATTGCGAGAAAGTTCTTCATGTGAGTAGTTTCCTTGGTTGAATTCATTTGAGCGCTCTATAGTGCGAAACGTGTCCAAACATGGGCAAACTATGGCAGGTTCAAATCGATCTGGGGTTGTGATCAGCATGCCACAGTTGCGCAAAACGAGCGGCGAAAACAAAAGCCCCGATGCGTGATGCAGCGGGGCTTTCCTTTAGTTTAGAACCGAAAAGGGCTGATATGTCAGCCTTCAGCCGCTTCCTCTTTCTTGATCTCTTCGCCGCTTTCCTGATCGACCATCTTCAT
This sequence comes from Yoonia sp. R2-816, assembly GCF_046762905.1. NCBI lineage: Bacteria > Pseudomonadati > Pseudomonadota > Alphaproteobacteria > Rhodobacterales > Paracoccaceae > Yoonia > Yoonia sp. R2-816. The sequence continues at coordinate 235,953 of NZ_JBKQXN010000352.1, forward strand.
GGCCAAACGGACCTTGCCGCGATCATCAAAGCCCAGAAGTTTGACCCAGACTTCCTGACCTTCTTTCAGAACGTCGGAAGGATGGTTCAAACGGCGATTTTCGATCTGGGACACGTGGACCAGACCGTCGCGCTTGCCAAAGAAGTTCACGAAAGCCCCAAAGTCGACCAGTTTGACGACGGTCCCTTTGTAGATCACGCCTTCTTCCGGCTCGGCCACGATCGAATGGATCATGTCATAGGCCTTCTTGATCGCTTCTGCATCGTTCGACGCCAGCTTGATCACGCCGTCATCGTTGATATCGACCTTCGCACCAGATGTTTCCACGATTTCACGGATAACCTTACCGCCAGACCCGATGACTTCACGGATCTTGTCGACAGGAATGTTCATCGTTTCGATCTTCGGCGCATGCACGCTGAATTCAGCAGCACCAGTGATGGCTTTGCCCATCTCGCCCAGAATATGCAAACGACCGGCCTTGGCCTGCTCCAGCGCCTTTTTCATGATCTCGGGCGTGATACCCGCGATCTTGATGTCCATCTGAAGCGACGTGATCCCGTTTTCGGTACCCGCGACCTTGAAGTCCATATCGCCCAGGTGATCCTCATCACCCAGAATGTCGGACAACACGGCATAAGATCCGTCATCTTCCATCACCAGCCCCATGGCCACACCGGCCACAGGGGCCTTCAGCGGCACACCGGCATCCATCATGGACAGGGAACCACCGCAAACAGACGCCATCGATGACGATCCGTTCGATTCAGTGATCTCCGACACAACACGAATGGTGTAAGGGAAATCGGTTGCCGCAGGCAGAACCGCCTGCAATGCACGCCATGCCAGCTTGCCATGGCCGATCTCGCGGCGGCCGGGGCCAGCGACGCGACCCACTTCACCGACCGAATAGGGCGGGAAGTTATAATGCAGCATGAAGTTGGATTTATACATGCCGGTCAGGGCGTCGATCATCTGTTCGTCATCGCCGGTGCCCAGCGTGGTCACGACAAGACCCTGGGTCTCGCCACGGGTAAACAGGGCCGAACCATGGGTCCGTGGCAGGATGCCGGTTTCAGACACGATGGGGCGGATTTGGTCCAAGGCACGGCCATCGATACGGCGGCCATTCTTGACAACGTCACCGCGCAGAACCTGGCTTTCCAGTTTCTTCAGCGCAGCGCCCAGATTGCCGTCTTCCTGCTGTTCTTCGGTCAGCGTGGCAACAATCTCTTCCTTCGCAGCAGATACCGCAGCGGTACGTTCCTGCTTATCAGTGATCGCATAGGCCGCACGCATCTTGTCTTCGCCTGCGGCTTTGACGGCTGCGAACAGTTCGGAATAATCCTCGGGCTGGAAATCGAAAGGCTCCTTGGCGCTTTCTTCGGCCAGATCGATGATCAGATCAATGACAGGCTGGATCTGCTCATGGGCGAAGGTGACCGCGCCCAGCATCTCATCCTCGGTCAGCTCGTAGGCTTCCGATTCCACCATCATTACGGCGTCTTTGGTGCCAGCGACAACAAGGTCCAAACGCTGCTCTGGGTTCAGGCGCAGGTTATGCATGTCGTCGATTTCGGGGTTCAGGATGTAGTCGCCATCCACATAACCCACGCGGCAGGCAGCAATCGGACCCATGAACGGGGCGCCGGAAATCGTCAGCGCGGCAGAGGCCGCGATCATCGCAACCATGTCCGGGTCATTGACCAGATCGTGCGACAGCACCGTGCACATCACCAGAACTTCGTTCTTGAAGCCGGGGACGAATAGCGGGCGAATGGGGCGGTCGATCAGGCGGGCAGTCAGCGTCTCTTTCTCGGTGGGACGGGCTTCACGTTTGAAAAAGCCGCCTGGGACTTTCCCGGCGGCATAGTATTTCTCTTGATAGTGGACGGTCAGCGGAAAGAAATCCTGACCCGGTTTTTTGGCACGTGCATATGTCACGTTGGCCATAACGCTGGTTTCGCCCAGCGTCGCGATGACAGAGCCATCGGCTTGGCGGGCAACCTTGCCCGTTTCCAGTGTGAGCGTTTCTTCGCCCCACTGCATCGATTTTTTCACTTCGTTAAACATCATGTTTTCCTGTTTGGCCGCTTTCGGCCTTCCTACGTAGGGGGCGTATTCCCCCTCATTCCGGTATCTTCTTTGTCAGGCGCTGGAATGCGGGCGCCGGTCTCTCAAGATTGGCGGGCCATAACGGAAAACAGGGGCTTTGGAAAGGGGGTGCGCGCATCGGCAGCAGTGTCCGTCGCGGTGGTTTTCACTTGAATTGGCGTATTGACGCAGAGGAATTGATTTTTGGCGGCATGCGGAACGCATATTGGCGCCCTGCGACGGCGCTTAACCCTACAGGGGACTCATTGTCAAAACGACATCAGCCGCCCCAAGAAGGACGGCTGATCTTAGATTGGTCATGTGTCGACCGGTACGACCTTACGACTTGAACGATGCAAGCCGTCTTTTAAGGATATCTTTCTCCTCAGTCAGACGCGCGATCTTGTTCAGGTCCTGCTCGCGCTCCAGCCGGGACTGCTCCAGATTCTGTTTCCAGAAACTGATTTCAGATTCCATTGAGGCCGCTTCTTTTGAGCCGCCGAATTTCCACAACAACCAACCGAGCACCAGACCAAGAAGAAAGGTGAACGACATGTAGATGAGGACTTGGGTCAGAAAGGAAAACATCGATAACTCCGACTTTGGGGGCTGTTTAGCGCTCTTGCCATTCAAACGTGATACGGCGGTTTTCGGCGCGGCCATCGGCGGTGCCGTTGTCAGCGATAGGGTTGCTTTCGCCATATCCAACAACATTCATCGCTTCTGCCGGTACATCGCGTTCGACCATGAAATCGAAAATCGCAGTTGCGCGCCGCTCACTCAGCCGCTGATTATTGTCCTCGCTGCCCTGGCTGTCCGTATGACCACCGATTTCAAGCGCCAGTTCCTGCGCGCTGCATTCTGCCGCAATCACCGCCAGTTCTTCCAGCGGGGCAACCGATGCGTTGGTGACTGTGGTTGTGCCTGTGTTAAAGTTGATCTTTTCACTGGCCAGCACGGCATCGGAACGGCTCTGACACTGGGCGATGGCCGACAGTTCAGTATCGGCTTCCTCGCCACCTTCCTCGCCACCTTCTGCGACCTCAGATGCGTCCGCAGCCTCGTCCGTTGCAGCAGTTTCTTCAGCAGCAGCTGTTTCTTCTGTGGCTTCGGGCTCAGTAGTCTCATCTGTGCCAGATGCATCTTCAGCAACTTCCGCAGCACCGGTCTCTTCCGTCGCGGCGGCGTCTTCAGCCACTTCGGCCTCGTCTGAAACGGCGGTGTCCACTTCTTCTGTCGCGGCAGCCTCTTCTGTGGCTTCTACGGCTTCGGTGCTGGCAGCCTCATCTGTTGCCTCTGCCACCTCAGTTGTGGCGGCCTCGTCTGTGGCCTCTGCCTCATCGGCAACCTCAGTGCCTTCGGTTTCCTCGGTTGCGGCGACCTCATCGGCGGTTGCCGCTTCTTCGGTCGCGGCAGCGTCTTCAGCTACTTCGGCTTCGGTTGCGGCTTCTTCGGTCGCAGCAGCGTCTTCGGCCACCTCGGCCTCGGCTGTCGCTTCGGCAGCAGCAGCTGCGGTTTCTGCCGCTTCAGCAGCGGGCGCCGCAGCAGTGTTTGCCGCGCGAAGCTCGGTGATGACCCGGTTACGCTCTACCAATGTGTTTGCCAGATTTGCGACATCTTCCTTGAGTGCTGCAATCTGGCCATCAAGTGTGGCGACCTGTCCGGTCAGTTCAGCTGTTACCTGCTCCTGATCGGCGGCCTCTGCCGATAATGCCGCCATGCGCTCCTCTGCGGTTGCAAGTGCGGCTGTCTTGTCGCTGATTTCCGTTTCCAGTTCGGCAATACGTGCCTCTGCCGCAGCCACAGCTTCACCAGCGTCCGGGGCTTCGTTCGCCGTTGCGTCCGCAGTCACTTCAGCAGCGCCGCTTTCGAGTTCAGCGATCCGGGCAGCACCAGCGGCAAGGTCAGCTTCAAGCTCCGCGATTTGCGCAGTCCGCGCATCGATTTCCGCGCGCGCTTCCTCGATCTGGGTGTTCAGCGTTGCGATCTCCGTTTCGGTCAGGCTCAACTGACTGTCCCGATCAGCCAGATCTGACTGGGCTGCGGCAACCAGTTCGGTCAGATCGCTGTTTTCGCCTTTCAGCGCCTCGGCTTCGGTCAGCGCCGTTTCCAGCTGCTGGCCGACCTGCTCAAGCTCGGCAACCGCGGTGTCGCTGTCGCTCGCCTGTGTCTGGCTCTCTGCCTGCAGATCAGCGATCGTTTGGGTGAGGGCGGCAATTTCCTCGGCCGATGCGGCACGCGACGCTTCGAATTCAGCCGTCACGGCGTCCAGTTCGGCGGACGCGCCAGCGCTGGTCTGGTCCACAACCGCATTCGGGACGGTCCGGCTGGCAAAAAACATGGTCAAGCCGGTTAAAATCAAAACCAATAAAATGAGTGGTAACCTCATTTAGACATTCCTCGCATAAGTTGTGTCCGCATAAACAATCGAAATCGCGTTGCGTGTGGGAAACACGCAGTTTTCGTAACAAATCGGCTCTATTTGGCGACTATGGCCATAATGTGACAACAGATCGCCACTTGTCTGACCATGGGGGATTCCGGCCACTGTGACCCTCCGTCACAAAAACGCCCACCAGTTGGCGGGCGTTCTAGAAAACAGATCAGATGATCCGCCGATTAACGGCGCAGGCCCAGACGTTTGATCAGGTCCTGATAACGGGCCTCATCCTTGGTGCGGGTGTAGTCCAGCAGCTTGCGGCGCTGGGCAACCATCTTCAGCAGGCCGCGGCGGCCGTGGTTGTCTTTCTTGTGTGTCTTGAAGTGCTCTGTCAGCGTCGCGATGCGGCTGGACAGAATGGCAACCTGAACTTCGGGCGAACCGGTGTCGCCATCCTTGGTTGCAAAATCCTTCATGATCTTCGCTTTGTCTTCAGCAGTAATCGACATCGGGGTCTCCTTTGGTTGAAGGGTGATGGCGCGATCCGGGATGTCGTCCAGAAAGGCCCGTGGAGGGTCCGTTCGTGGTGATTCCACGCGCGGATGGGTGCGTTTAGGGTCATTTCGCCGAAAAGAAAAGGGGTTTATGCCGCCACAAGCGCCACAGCGTCCAGATCCAGATCCGTCAGGTTTGCAAAGGTCGCCACAACCTCACCATCCGCAAGCAGCACCAGCCCCGCATCAGAAAGCTGCGTAGACAGCGTTGGCTTGACCCCGTCATAGTCGATTTCGATGATATCCTCGGCCGGATCAAAATCCTCAACGATAGCGTCATTGCCCGCAGTGAGGGAAAAGGTATCAGCCCCGGTGCCGCCATGCAGGTTGTCGCCAGCGCCGCCCTTCAGGATATCATTGCCCGCCCCGCCATTGAGGAAATCGCGGATGTTATCGCCCCGGTCATAGACCACATCGTCACCGGACCCGCCATGCAGTGTGTCAGCCCCGTCGCCGCCCAACAGCACATCGTCGCCAAGCGAGCCATGCAAGGCGTCGTCGCCGTCACCGCCCATCAGGATATCTGCCCCGTCACCGCCATTCAGGATATCGTCGCCATCGCGCCCGGCGATGATGTCATCACCCACATGACCATAAAGCTCATCATTGCCGGACCCACCGTCCAGAACGTCATCGCCGCGCCCGCCATGCAATTCGTCATCGCCCGCGCCGCCAGCCAAATGGTCATTCCCATCTTCGCCATGGATGTAATCGTCACCAGCCCCGGTTTGCACGGTATCATCCCCGTCACCGGAAAAGATGACCGTGTCATCATCACTTGGGTCGATCAGCTCATTCAGCGGAGTGATTTCGACGGACGGTTCATCATCCTGCTCTCTGGCAGGCTTTTCCTCAATATCATCACTATCGTCGCTGGCGTTGAACATAAACGCGGATAGCGCAACGCCCATCAATCCGAGAATCCCAAGCATGGTAAACCTGTAATGTCTGGTCGCCCCCGACCCGTCAGCATGCGTTCTAGCATATCCATGCCTGTTCGTGGTCGGGAAACTGACCTTAGGGTTAACGTACCCAGCGCACCGGGGTCTGGGCGTAGCTGATGTAAAGCGGGTGTTTGGGGTGCCCGTGTTTGGTCAGACCCAGCGTATGGATTGTGCGACCAGTGGCGTGCAGCAGCGATGCGACCGCAGGCCCCCGGTCCTGATGCGCGCCATGGGTGCCCCAGGCGGCAATGATCTGATCGGCCCAGTCCACCCCGACCGCGATCACGCGGTCATTCTCCGGTCCCACCGGGTCCGCCGCCTTGCGCATCTTGTGGGGATCAGTTTCGCGCCAGGCAAAGATATTGGTGACCTGAAAGGCACCGAACCCCAGCGCCCGTGCCCGCCTTTCGCAGCGTTCAACCGTCGGATCATTCTGGATTTCGGTCGCTTTGGACGGGTTGAGCATAATGAACAAGACCCGCTTGCCCGCCGGATCCCAAATGCGGGTCAGGGCATAGCGATAACGTTCGCACTCTGAATAAACGGCGGTCGATGGCGCATCATCCTTGATGTGAGTGCGGGTGATCATGGCGGTGCAGAAGCCGCGCCGTAAGATGGGTCTTGACCCATCTTATCCCACAAACACCCGGGCGGGCTGCATTTCACCGCCGCGATAGGTCCCTACAGCGATGGCCTTGCCCTCATAAGAGGCCCAGACCTCTTCGCCATATTCCACATTCGATGCGATGACCGACGCCGGGTTGCCATTGCGCAGCTTCGCCACGCTCTCTGTCAGGCAGCGGACCTCTGGCAAATCCGACAACCCAACCTCCAACGGCTGCAGATGGGCGTCCAGTTCAGGCGTTCTGGCCAGCGCATCAACCTGGTCCAGCGTGATCCCGTCATCGGCCTGAAACGGGCCGGACCAGATACGCCGCAAGGATTTGACATGGGCCTTGCAACCCAGCGTCTCACCCAGATCGCGGGCGATAGCGCGGACATAACCGCCCTTGCCGCAGGTCATTTCCAGAATGACATGGTCCGGGTCGGGGCGGTCCACCAGCAACAATTCCTCCACCCACAACGGGCGGGCGGCCAGTTCCATCTCCTCGCCGTCGCGGGCCTTCTTATAGGCACGCTGACCGTCAATTTTCACGGCTGAAAACTGGGGCGGCACCTGCATGATGTCACCCACAAACCGGCCCAGGGCCGCCTTGATCGCATCGTCATCCGGGCGCAGATCACTTGTGGCGATCACCTCTCCCTCGGCATCGTCAGTATTGGTGGCCTGCCCCAGACGAACCGTAAAGACATAGGCTTTCAGCGCATCGGTGATGTAAGGCACTGTCTTTGTCGCCTCGCCCAGGGCCACCGCCAAAACACCGGTCGCTTCAGGATCCAGCGTCCCCGCATGGCCCGCCTTCTTCGCCTCCAGCGCCCAGCGGACCTTGTTGACCACAGCGGTCGACGTGATGCCAGCGGGCTTGTCCACCACCAGCCAACCCGAAACATCCCGCCCTTTGCGTTTACGTGCCATCGCCCTGTCCGTCTTGAGATTTCGCGGTTGCTAGAGTGGTCTGCATGGAGGGTCAAGGTTTGGTGGGGTCGTGTTGGCAGGTATTTCGAAAGGCACAGTCGCTGACTGAACGGCTGGTCCAAACTCATGCTGACGGATGCTGCGACCCCGGAGTACATCTGTTATCGGTTAGAATCACCGCCTGTTTTAGTCACCAATTAAGGTTGCCCAATTAACGTCTACCTCGCAGCAAGTGCTTCAACTCAATACCAAAAACTAGCGTGCCTCAGACTACCTCTCCAATCGCCGCTCTGCCCGGCACTCCACGGTGCCGAAACAAGAGTGTCATGATTAAATATATGGACTTGTTTTGTTGGCTGATGTTTTTGAAGCGATCCATGCCCCTCACAGACGCTGTCGGCAAAACACGAGCTTGGCTCACCCAAGGATACCTTTCGTGGTCGGGGAGTTCGAACTTTCTAAAGATATGATCCACATGTCAGACAAATTCACCCTCGTGTGGGCTCTTGAAAATTTGGCGAAAACAACACCCGCTCCAATGGTTCGGCGGGTTGTGTGATTGTCACGAAGCTTCCGTTGAAGTTAGTTTTGCTTCTGAATGTCCTATGTAGTCAATGGCGTGATATGAATAGAAGGACATGCTTATGGCTGGGTCATTGGTGCGAATAACGCCATTCTTAACATCCCACTAATGCTCCAACCCGTCGGACATACAGTAACCTGAAACCTTAATGTGGTCCGGGTGCGCCCGGCGTTTATTTGGAGCTATCCAGCCTTCGGGATATCGTACTGGATTCAAGGCCTTGATTTCCTTATATTTTCTTGATCTGCCAATGAGATGTCTTCTACAAAAACCCAAAAAACAATAGCAAAAGCATGCCTTCGGTCTACCAAAGTCAATGTTTGAAAAATTCCGCAAAGCCACCACTGCGTATAAGCTCGCCAATTATGCCACCAGCAAACATTGGGTGTGGGTAGTCATCCGCCCTCCAGCACCTCCAGAAACGCCTCACCGAAACGTTCCGCATATTTGTCGCCAATGACCCGTGTCAGGTGGTCCATGTCAGGATTCCGCAGGTTGGCCACTTTCGCGATCACTGAGGCAGAGCAACTCATTGGTTTGTCCACCCCATGAGGGCCGCGCATCAGATTGGCCTGAACCTCCAACAACCGGTCATAGACCGCCCCTTCGGTCCGTCCGGCCAGTTTGCGCCGGGCCGGGTGCATATCCTCGACGGCACCCGCGATCACTTCCAGAAACGCCTTGCCATAGCTTTCCAGCTTCTTGGCGCCGACCCCGCCGATTTGCGCCATCTCGTCCAGCGTGCGCGGTTTGCGTTCTGCCATTTCGATCAGCGTGCGATCGTTGAAGATGATATAGGCGGGCGCATTGGCCTGTTCGGCCAGATAACGCCGCTTGGCCTTGAGCGCAGACAGCAGCGGCGCGTCTTCTTCGTTCACCAGCATCCGCACCTTTGGTCCGGATTTGGCGGCCTTGATCGTGTCCTTGCGCAGCTCAATCGTCGCCTCGCCCCGCAGGATCGGGCGCGCATGGTCGGTCATCCGCAAGGCCCCGTGCCGGTCCCTGTCAGGCCGCAGCAGGTCATGCCCCATCATCTGTCGAAAGATCGCCTGCCATTGCCGTTTGTCATACTCCTTGCCCACGCCGAAGGTCGGCAGGCTGTCATGCCCGCGTTGCTGGATCTTGTCGGTCATATTGCCCAGCAGGATGTCGATCAGGTGGCCCGAACCGAACCATTCTTCGGTCCGCAGCGCGGCAGACAGGGCCATGCGCACGGGTGTGGTGGCGTCGAAGATTTCGGCGGGTTTGTCGCAAAGATCGCAGTTGCCGCAGAGCGCGGCCTCCTCTCCGAAATAGCCAAGCAGGGTTTGCCGCCTGCAATACAGCGCCTCTGCCAGTCCCAGAAGGGCGTTTAGCCGTCCGTGATCGGCGGCGCGCCGTTCCGGTGGTGCAAGACCTTCGTCAACCTGTTGGCGGCGAAACCGGATGTCGTCAGGACCGAAAAGGGTCAGCGTTTCCGCCGGCGCGCCGTCGCGCCCGGCACGTCCGATTTCCTGATAATACGCCTCAATCGATTTGGGCAGGTCGGCATGGGCGACCCAGCGGATATCGGGTTTGTCGATCCCCATCCCGAAAGCCACGGTCGCGCAGACGATCAGACCGTCCTCTTGCTGGAACCGGCGTTCGACGATGCGTCGGTCCTCTGCCTCCATCCCGCCGTGATAGTGGCAGGTGGGATGGCCCGCATCGGCCAGCGCGCGCGACAGCGTTTCGGTCTTGGCCCGCGTGCCACAATAGACGATGCCGGATTGGCCTTTGCGGGCGGCGGCGAAGTTCAGGATCTGGTTGCGGGGGCCGTCCTTGACCGCGAAAGCAAGGTGGATATTGGGCCGGTCGAACCCACGCAGGAAGGTGGCGGGTTGCTGGCCGGCAAAGAGTTTCTGAACAATCTCTTCGCGTGTTTCCGCATCCGCCGTGGCGGTAAAGGCGGCGAGGGGGGCGTCAAGCGCCTCTCGCAATTCGCCAATCCGCAGGTAATCTGGCCGAAAATCATGGCCCCATTGGCTGACGCAATGCGCCTCATCCACGGCGATCAGGCTGACCCCGGCCCGGTGCAGCATCTGAATGGTCCCGCCAGAGGCGAGCCGTTCAGGCGCCATGTAAAGCAGTTTCAGTGTACCAGCCTCAAGCGCGGCCCAGACTGCATCGGTTTCTTCCTGGGTATTGCCGGATGTCAGCGCGCCTGCTTCGACCCCGGCCTCGCGCAGGCCGCGGACCTGATCGCGCATCAGGGCAATCAGGGGGGAAATGACCACTGTGATCCCCTCGCGCACCAGTGCAGGCAACTGAAAACACAGGGATTTGCCGCCGCCCGTCGGCATGATGGCGAGAGTATTCTGCCCCCGAACCACCGCTTCGACGATTTCCTCTTGGCCGGGCCGGAAGGCATCAAAGCCAAAGACATCACGAAGAAGCGTGGCAGCGCTCATGAGTGGGGACCTGTTGTTGTTTTATGCTCTTGAAGGTCACAATCCCACGCTAAGAATCTGTAAACAAGTATCGCTGACGCCGCAGCACAAGAAAAAAGCCGGCACCTTGCGGTACCGGCTTTGCTGCTGCGATGTGGGTGACGTTATTCGATGTCGAACTGCTTGGTGGCGACGACCTGACCGTCAATCGTCACGATGGCAATGACATCCTTGCGAGTGGGGAGGCCAGTATCGACCCGAACATCAGTATTTGCGCCGACGTGCAGGTTTTGCTGGCCCAGAAGACGGCCTTGCTGACCAGTGTGGTAATCGTAAATTTCCAGAATGGCCGCGTTGTCAGTGGTGATGAGCCCCAGTTCGAGCGTGTCATCGGATTCGAGCGTACGGCCGGTTTCAAAATAGGTGTCGGCGACGCCGAAGGTTGCGACGGTAGCGGCGGCAGCCGATGCGAGGATAGTGGATTTAATAGACATGGTTTGGTTCCCTTCCTTGGGTATCCTGATGTGTGAGGCAGCGGTTTGCTGCATTTCATGAAACCAAGATGGGCCATTCGAGGCACGACGAGAAGGCGGAGGGCGATCAAGAAAAAGGTGAATGGTGTGAAGAGGTTAATGTCTTGACAGCCAGTTTGCTTGCCCCTGGAGTCTCGCGGTGCATTTACGCACGAGCTGATAGCTCTTTCTGTGCGTCTGATACCGTTGGACCGTGGTGAATTGAAACATGAGTTCACAGGTTACAGCTGGGCGCAAATGCGTGAGCGCGCAATATTTCGGATATATCCCGCCTGCGTGAGCAGGATGAAACGGTTTAAGGGGTTGTTTTGTGGATTGGAGCAAGCAGCGCATGCAAAAAAGGCCGGTCCTCCAGTGATGGCCGGCCTTTTTGTGGGATGGGGTGTTTGCTTAGTTGACGTCGAATGGTTTGGACGCGACGACTTCACCGTCGATCTTGATCAGGGCGATCACGTCGCGGGTCTGGGGCAGGCCTG
>NZ_JBKQXN010000353.1:0-855 GCF_046762905.1 Yoonia sp. R2-816
ATCAAGAGGTGTGGGAGCACAGTTTTGCAGTCGATGGTGCGTTACAAGATTTCTTGCGAAAGAACTCAAACATCGTGCTGAAGCCAGAGCGATGCTGAAGCAGACATTCAAGCTACAGAGCGCTAGGTCCGGTTCGTCCGCATCATGCTTTTTCACTGCCCTTGCTGTAAAGGCAGGTGTACGGATAAGACCCGGCATTTGAGATTCCTCCCGTACCATCTATCTGAGACGCAAAATTTGGCGCCGGGCGGGGAATGCGATGATCATCTCAATAGATTTCCTCGTGGAAAGGAACACACTTTGCGCTCGTCGTGGTCGCAGTCCGTAAACCGGTTGCAGCTACTTAAATCAAAGGCACGAGTGGTACATCACAGGCCGTCAAAGCAGTCATCAGGGAAAACATCAGGAATAGTCGTAACATGGTTCTGGCCTTCATTAGGGAAGTGGTTGTTCCTGGAGGCGTGCGTAGCGCATCGAAGTCAATATGTCGATTTTGGTCAGCGGCCGGCGGCAAGCCCAAGTCACGGCATCTGCGTGGGGTAGGTTGAGAAGTCTTTCGTTTACCGGCTTGAGCGGTACCTTCAGCCTAACATGCAACGCACAACCGGGCTGATATCATGGAGGGGGACGCGCCTTGACCCCTTCCTTATTTTCATAGTCGCTGCGCTACCTTGAAAATATAGTCAGGCCCCCCCTGCGCCGGGCGCGTCCCCCCATTCGCGCAAGCGCGAACTGATTGCATCAGACTGCTTGTCGGCAGCACGCGAATGATGGCGCGACGCATGCTCGCGGCGGCTTAGTTTTGGTCTGATGTACAAAGGGCCGTCACCACCCAAACACGCTGGCGTATCAATA
>NZ_JBKQXN010000354.1:0-336 GCF_046762905.1 Yoonia sp. R2-816
AGCGAACCGATGATGGCCGCACACGATTAGTACGCCATGGTCACCTGCCGGAGCGCGAGGTTATGACGGGGATCGGCGCGGTGCCGGTGAAGGTGCCGCGCGTGCGAGACCGGAGTAGCGACGTAGAGAAAATCCGCTTCACGTCATCCATTCTGCCGCCCTATCTGCGCAAGGCCAAGTCCATCGAAGAGCTGTCGCCCTGGTTGTACCTCAAGGGCATTTCCACGGGCGATTTCCACGAAGCGCTGGCCGCTTTGCTGGGGCCCAACGCGGCGGGTCTGTCTTCGACGACGATATCCCGGCTCAAGGCCGACTGGTGGGATGAGTATGACCGCT
>NZ_JBKQXN010000355.1:0-301 GCF_046762905.1 Yoonia sp. R2-816
GTGCCCAAATTTGGGGTTTCCATGCAGCACCCAAAACTTGGGGTTTCCACCCGGCGCCCAAATTTGGGGTTTCTATCCGGCGACTAAAATTTGGGGTTTCCATGCTACTACCAAAATTTGGGGTTTCCACCCGACACCCAAATTTTGGGGTTTCCAACCGGTGCCCAAATTTGGGGTTTCCATGCAGCACCCAAAACTTGGGGTTTCCACCCGGCGCCCAAATTTGGGGTTTCTATCCGGCGACTAAAATTTGGGGTTTCCATGCTACTACCAAAATTTGGGGTTTCCACCCGACACCCAA